>CALEWF010000185.1 GCA_937925455.1 uncultured Flavobacteriales bacterium
TTTTTTAATTGGTTTATTGATCTGTGCCCTCTGTGGTGAAAAAAAGTTTAACCGCAGAGAACACAGAGGAACACGGAGAAAAAGAAGAAAACATCTTTGTGCCACTCCGTGCCCTCTGTGGTGAGAAAAAAAGTTTAACCACAGAGAACACACAGAAACACGGAGTACACAAAGAAAATGAAAGTAAAAACACACAGTATTCCTTTGTGTTCTCTGTGGTTATTTATGTAACAGTGGCTACGTAGGTTTTTGTTTTTCTGGATGCCTACGGAAATTTTCTAATGTATAATTTGGGTTAAAGAAAATTAGGACAGCAGATGTGTGGGTTAGAAAACGCATTATCAATGCGTTTTAGGAGTTGATCTTTGGCAGAAAATGCGTTGTAGCATATAGATTGCCTCCCCGCCAAAGGCGGGTCGCAATGACATGCTGAATATCAGGGCAGAGGATGAATCCGCACCCATCTAATACGGTATGATTAAAAAAATTCAATAACAATTTTTGGATAAAAAATCTATTGAAATATGGAGGTTAAAATTTGTGTCATACAACAATGATTTCACTTAGTTTAAAAATGAATTAGCAGATGTATTGAGAATTTCTTCCATAAGGCTATCCGCAAAATACTTGGTTGCCCAATTCGGGAATCCAAAAGGCTCATATCTTCCCCACAATGGAAATGACCCCGGCAGAGCTCCCTGTGCTGGATGAGATGGATCACTATGGTGTTTTTGTATAAAACAAAGTTGATTGTTTATTTTTCTTACAGCATGTAAATATTTTTCTTCAGCTGTATGTCTATATAATAACTTCCATACCAAAGCCATTTGGGCTTCGCCAGTACAAATTATAGCTTGAGAGCCTTGCCATTGGCTATCCCACCGCCCGTGCAACCAACCATTGGCGATGAAAATATCTAATAATCTATCAGCTGCAATCTTTGCTGATTGAATATATTTATATTCATTCAATAATATTCCGCATTGAATCAGTCCATCCAGGGTGTAGGCAATGGTATGTAGAATGGGGCGGTCATTATGTTTGATGGTATTATCACAATTATTAAACCAACCATTTTTCTCTTGTTGAGTAAGTATCCAATCCAGATTTTTTCTTGCTGTTATTTCAAATGTTGCATTGCCGGTTTCTTTAGCTATTAACAATAGTGGATGATCTACATAACTATCATACACTCTTTTTTTTTGCATGAAAGCAAATTTTTGCCAGCTTCCGTCTTCTTCCTGAATACCTGATAACCATTCGCAGGCTTTAACACAAGCCTCTATGTATTTTTTCTCACCGGTTTTTTTATACACAGCATACAGTCCCCGTATTACCTGACCAGTATTAAACACTACTTCTTTTTTATTTTCATGAATATAACCCGATTGCCATCCTCCCGAAGGTTTTTGAATATTAATCAGCCAGTCAGCCGTTTGAATACAACATTTAATTAATTCATTTCGGTTGAATTTTTCTGCATATACCAACAACGTAGGAATAATATATCCGCTGGTTTCTGGGTAAGACGAAGTCCATCCGCCTTTATAATACCAGGTTCTAAATCCACTATCAACTGGATTTATTGCTTTTTCAAGCCATCCAATGGCATCGTACAGGCACTGTTTTTTTTCATCTAACGAAAATTTATTTCGTATAAATTTTCGGCTGAAATAAAAGGACGAAAAGTCTCTAATCAGATGATGAATATCTCTTGAAAAGAAGATTTGGGAAAAATTTATCGCATAATGTTTCAGCGAATGGATCATGATAAATAAGTAATCAAGGTTTCAAGTATTTTTCCGGCAGCATCTCCGTCGCCGTAATACAAAGGATAATCTCCGTGCAAAAATTCCATACCCTGCTTGCATGCATTCAGCAATAGTAGCGGGTCATCATCGGTGAGCCAGCCATTGCCTGATTCAATAATTTCTGTCCATTCAGTTTCTGCTCTTAATATAGCTACGGGTTTTTTCAGAAAATAAGCTTCTTTTTGCAAGCCTCCTGAGTCTGTAATTGTCATCTTGCAAGAAGCCAACAATTGTAATATATCAAAATAGGGTAGGGGATGAGTAATTTCAATTTGTTTATTGTCTTTAATTTGTTTGGAAATACTTTCAAACTCCGGTTTATTTAATGTGTTTTTTGTACGCGGATGCAAAGGAACGATGATGCGTATGCTAAATGTTTGTGCCACTCCAATGAGCCCTTCCAAAATATTTTTTAACCGTTGCGGATGGTCGGTGTTAAAATCTCGATGAATGGTACAAAGTATAAACGGTATATCTTCTAAATTCAGATCAGTTAATATGGTTGAATGTTTTCGGGCAAGCTTTTCAAAATAAAGCACATTATCATACATCACATCACCGCAGTTGATAATTACCGGGTTATCAGGTGAGGCAGGCTTGGAGTGAAGGTGTTTTAATCCTTCACGTTCTAAGTTAATATATGCTTGATGAGTAGGGGTAAATAAAAATGAAGAAAGATGGTCCGTTACAATTCGATTTACTTCTTCCGGCATTTTTTTATTGAACGAACGTAATCCGGCCTCTACGTGGGCTAAATGAACATGTAGCTTGACGGCAGCCAGCGATGCAGCCAGTGTAGAATTGGTATCGCCGTAAACCATCACTACATCCGGATCGTCTATTTGTATAATTTCTTCAATTCCTTCAAGCATCACAGCCGTTTGCTTGCCATGGCTGGCAGAACCAGCTTGCAAATGATATGCCGGTGCAGGAATTTGCATTTGCTGAAAGAACACGTCACTTAGCAATTCGTCGTAATGCTGTCCGGTGTGTAAAATGTTTTCCCGAATTTTGGTTGAAAACCGTTCGTGGATGCATCGGCTTATGGCCGAAGCCTTAATAAATTGCGGACGTGCTCCTACTACTGTCAGTATGCGTACCATACCGGTTAGATGATCATACTATGCGTATCAATAACGTGGCAAAGCCTTTCAAAAATTTCATCAATCGAGCCTACCCCTTGCACTGCATGGTATTTCCCTTGCTCATTATAATAATTGGCAGCAACGGCTGTTTGCTCATTGTAAACTTTAATTCGATTACGAATGATGTTTTCATCCGAATCATCACTGCGACCACTCTCTTGGCCTCGAAGCAGTAATCGTTTTATCAACTCTTCTTCCGGCACTTCCAGCGCCAGCATTAATGTAATACCGGTGTTTTTGCTTGCCAAAAAAGCATCCAAAGCCTTGGCTTGTGCAGTAGTGCGTGGGAATCCGTCAAATATAAATCCTGCAGCATCCGGATATTTTTCTACTTCCGCCTCAAGCATATGGATGGTAATCTCATCCGGTACTAACTCACCCTTTTCAATGTATGACTTTGCCAGCTTTCCTAATTCTGTATCATTTTTTATGTTATACCGAAAAATATCTCCGGTTGAAAGATGAATTAAATTGTATTTTTCAACCAGTTTTGCTGACTGGGTACCTTTTCCTGCCCCAGGAGGGCCAAATAACACAATGTTTAACATAGCTAACATTAATTTACAGCCTGGTAGATGGCGGGCAAATTCCTTCCGAACCCATTTAAATCCAGCCCGTATCCTACCACAAAATGGTTCGGAATAGCGAAGCCAAGATAATCAATTTTTATGTTTCCGCGGTACATCTCAGGTTTGCTTAGTAATGATGCTACTTTCAGCGATGCCGGTTCGTGAGAAACAACGGTTTTGTATAAATATTCAATGGTTAAACCGGTATCAATAATATCTTCAACGATTAATACATGTTTTCCACGAATGCTTTCATTCAATCCCATGATTTCGGTTATTTTCCCACTGCTGTGGGTTCCGTGATAAGACAAAAGGCGTATAAACTGTATATTACAAGGTCGTTGAATATGCCTTACCAAATCTGCCGTAAACATAAAAGCCCCATTTAAAACGGAGATAATATGCAGTTGATTGCCGGTATAATCTGCGGTGATTTCTTTACCTATCTCATGTATTCTAGATTTCAGAACATTTTCTTCAATATACGGTTTAAATGTAATTCCTTCCAGTGTGATCATATTGTATTTTTTGCAAATCTACACGCATTTCTTACGTAAAACCGATTTTTCTAATATTTTTGAGCTTCTGATAAAAACTTATAAATTATTATAGCATTTACACCCATGGAAATAGAAAAGAAATCACAAAAAATTCCAATTGTTGTAGCGTATGGAGATGGAATAGGTCCCGAAATTATGAGTGCCACCCTCGAAATTCTTCATGCAGCGGGAGCTAATATTGAACCGCTTGAAATCAAAATTGGTGAAAAAGTTTATATGGAAGGCTTTACTTCGGGGATTAAGCCTGAAGACTGGGATTTACTTCGCAAAACCGGTGTAATGCTAAAAGCCCCCATTACTACGCCTCAGGGCGGGGGGTACAAAAGTTTGAATGTAAGTATCCGTAAAATGTTGGGGTTGTATGCCAATGTGCGTCCTTGCAATTCGTATTCTCCTTTTGTTCGTACCTATCATCCCATGATGGATGTGGTAATTATTCGCGAAAACGAAGAAGATCTCTATGCAGGTATCGAACATCAACAAACCGATGAAGTTATTCAATGTTTAAAATTAGTTTCAAAACCAGGTACAGAAAAAATTATTCGTTATGCATTTGAATATGCCCGTGCTTATGGCCGAAAAAAAGTAACTTGTTTCAGCAAAGACAATATTATGAAAATGACCGATGGGTTGTTTCATCGGTTGTTTAACGAAATAGGCGAAGAGTATCCCGATATTGAAAAAGAACACATGATCATTGACATCGGCGCAGCTAAGCTGGCTGACTCTCCGGAAAGGTTTGATGTAATTGTTACAGGGAATTTATATGGAGATATAATTTCTGATATAGCTGCTCAAATTACCGGATCTGTTGGAATAGCCGGTTCGGCTAACATTGGTGAAACCTTCGCTATGTTTGAAGCTATTCACGGTAGCGCCCCCGATATTGCCGGCAAAGGTGTTGCAAACCCTTCTGGTTTGTTGCTTGGTGCGGTGCAAATGCTGGTTCATATTGGCGATCATCAGACAGCCGAAAAAGTGCACAACGCCTGGCTTAAAACCATCGAAGAAGGAATTCACACAGCCGACATTTATACCCAACTGCACAGTTTACAAAAAGTAAATACCCGCGAATTTACCGATGCCGTCATTGCCCGTTTAGGCCAGCGGCCTGAAAAATTAAAAGCTGTTTCTTATTCGGCTGAATCTAAAAAAGGAATCCGGGTAAAAGTTACTCCAACCGTTAGGGCTAAAAAAGAGCTGGTGGGAGTAGATGTATTTTTGCAGTGGAACGGAAATAATGCACAAACGATCGGCGATCAGTTGATACAAATTTCAAATGCAGGATTGCATTTAACCATGATTACCAATCGTGGTGTTAAAGTTTATCCCGACGGTTATCCTGAAACGTTTTGCACCGATCACTGGCGTTGCCGCTATAAATCATCAGACCAACAAGCCTTGACTTATGATAAGGTATTGGGGTTATTAGAAAAAATTCACAGTGCAGGTTTCGAAATAATAAAAACCGAAAATCTGTATAATTTTAATGGAGAAGCCGGATATAGTGCAGGCCAAGGGCAATAGTTATTTTAACCCAAATTATGCATGAGAAATTTTCCGTAGGCATCTGTAAAGACAAAAAACCTTTGTAGCCACTGTTACATAATAATTTTAGAGAAAACAGAGGAATACAGTTTGTTTTTACTTTCATTTTCTTTGTGTTCATCGTGTATCTCTGTGTTCTTTGTGGTTAGAAAAAGTTGTTTACTATTCAGGTTTAATGCTTTTTTTACCACAAAGAACACAAAGTTTAACAAAGGGCACAGAGAGCCGTTGATTTCTGTCAATAACTCTTTCTTTGTATGCTGTTTGCCTTATAGAACACGGATGACACGGATAGGGCGGATTGGCACGGATGACATCTGCGTTCATCTGTTGCATCAGCGTGTATCCGTGTGCTATGATTTAATCCCAAATTGTCATTAGAATTGTTTTATAGGGGGTAGATTCACCTGCTGCCTCGATAATCTTGGCGTCATTGCGAGGGCGACAGCCCGAAGCAATCTGTATGCTAAAACGTATGTACCGTACACGACAAACTACCTAAACGCATTTTGTATGCGGTTTGCTCCCTAAGCACCTGCTATTCCAACATTCAATTACGGATTATGAATACAATGCAATTAATACATCTTCAAATCCTCTCATCTTCAAATTATTTCATT
>CALEWF010000186.1 GCA_937925455.1 uncultured Flavobacteriales bacterium
GCATTTGTAAAAACTTAAGGAGTTGTAATCTCCAAAATGTTATTAGAATTTTCTAGTTATGCGGATTTATATGGGTGCTATGGCGTGATCCACCGCTTCTTGGGGGTAGATTCACCCGCTGCTCCGTCTGCTGCGGATGGAAGTGAAAAGCCCGCAGGGGCGAAGCCCACAGGGCACGGGGTAGCGGGGCTGAGGGCACGAAGACACCGCTACCCCGATGCCCTGTGTGGCTGAGCCCCGAGGACTTGTAACGTACAGCCGCTTTAAGCAGCCAAATAATATTTCAATACTCTAATAAAAATTTCAGGTTTAAAAAATTCAAAACGATAAAAGATTGTCAGTCAATAGACAAACGAAAATGTACAACAAAAGTTGTTACTAATAAATTTGGAATAGTTTATGTGAAATTTTTAATTTAAAATAGCACATTAAGCCAGCATCGTTACCGGATTTTCAAGCATTTGTTTAAATGTTTGCAGGAATTCTGCACCGGTAGCTCCATCTACTACGCGGTGGTCACAACTCAAGGTTACTTTCATCACCTGGCCTGTAACAACCTGTCCATTTTTCACCACCGGAATCTGCTTAATGCCGCCAACCGCCATAATACAGGCATCAGGCGGATTGATAATGGCAGTAAACTCATCAATACCATACATTCCCAGGTTAGAGATGGAGAATGTATTACCCTGCATATCTTCCGGCTGAATTTTTTTGTCTTTGGCTTTTTGAGCGAATTGTTTTACTTCAGAAGAAATCTGTGTTAGCGATTTTGTATCAGCAAAACGTATTACCGGTACCACTAAGCCGTCTGGAATAGCCACAGCTACCCCGATGTGGATATGATTATTATATCTAATCACATCACCAAGCCAAGATGAATTTACAGCTGGATGTTTACGTAAAGCCATTGCAGCAGCTTTAATCACAAAATCATTTACAGATATCTTTTCTCCCAACTGCTCAATTAAAGATTTACGGGCTTGCATTACTTGATCCATGTCAATTTCTATGGTAAGGTAAAAATGCGGAGCGGTATGCTTACTTTCACTGAGGCGGCGGGCAATGGTTTTACGCATTTGCGACACCGGAACATCGGTGTAAGATTCTTTTCCAGCTTCAAAAAGAGCAGATGCCTGTGCAGCAGGTTGTAGATTTTCAATATCGCGTTTGATGATTCTGCCCCCATCACCGGTACCCGTGATAGTACGAAGATCTATGCCTTTTTCTTTAGCTAACGACCTGGCAAGAGGCGAAGCTTTAATCCGCGTATCTGTGTTTACAGAAGCTGTGGGTGTGGCAACCGAAGTCGCAACAGGCTCTGTTGATTTCTTTTCTTCTACGGCAGCGGGGGTATCAGCCGGAGTGGAATTTTCTGCAGCCAACAATGCGCTGATATCTTCACCTTCTTTTCCTAAAATAGCTAGAATAGCATTTACCGGAGCACTTTTCCCTTTTTCTACTCCGATATATAACAATACTCCTTCCTGAAAACTTTCGAATTCCATGGTGGCCTTGTCGGTTTCAATTTCAGCCAGTAAATCACCGGCTTTCACTTTGTCTCCAACTTTTTTATGCCATGCCGCAACAACCCCTTCGGTCATTGTATCGCTTAATTTGGGCATTCTTACTATCTCTGCCATGATGATATTTTTTATTTACTGTAATATTAAAACAGTTAGGTTAAGTAAAATCAAAATTAATCTTCTCTAATGAAAGGATAATCCTCCTGCACATATACATATTTCCACAAATCTTCAGGTTCTGGATAAGGCGATTCTTCGGCAAACCGAACGCTTTCTTCTATAATATCTTTCACTCGATTGTCTATGGCTTCAATTTCTTCATCCGTGGCAATTTTGTGTTTACGAATAGTAGCCAAAACCTGCTCAATGGGGTCAAGGCTTTTATATTTTTCAACCTCTTCTTTGGTACGATACTTTTGCGGGTCACTCATAGAATGGCCTTTATAACGATAAGTTTCCGCTTCTATCAGGGTGGGACCATCACCGCGACGAGCACGGGCAACGGCTTCAGTAAAACATTCGTGCACCGCTTCTACATTCATTCCATCTACATCCACAGAGGGCATGTCATAGGCAAGCCCTAATTTTTTTAAATCTGTTACATTGCTGGTTCTTTCAACCGAAGTACCCATGGCATATTTATTATTCTCAATCACAAAAATCACGGGCAACTTCCAAAGCATAGCTAAATTCATCGTTTCGTGAAATGCTCCTTGACGAGTAGCTCCATCACCAAAATAACAAATGGTAACACGGTCTTCGCCACGGTATTTATCAGCAAATGCTAAGCCTGCCCCCATGGGAATTTGGCCACCCACAATGCCATGCCCGCCAAAAAATCGAAGTTCTTTGCTAAACATGTGCATGGAACCACCCATACCTCGTGAACATCCGGTAGCTTTTCCATATAATTCAGCCATCATGTATTTTGGATGCATTCCCTTGCCAATGGGATGAACATGGTTTCGGTAACCGGCAATCATGTTATCATCCTTACGAATAGCTGAAATAGCACCGGCCACAATGGCTTCCTGTCCTATGTATAAGTGTAAAAATCCTCTGATTTTTTGTTGGGTGTAAATCATTCCGGCACGTTCTTCAATCTTGCGATACACCAGCATTTCTTCATACCATTTCAGGTATTGTTCTTTGGAATATTTTGGTTTAGCCATACGCATTTGTAATTGGGAGCAAAGTTAAAATAATAAGAAAACTGCCAAGTAATGATTGAAGTAATCTCATAGAATTTATTCTGTAGATAACTTAAAAGTGAAAGGGAGCAAGGGTTCAATACCATTACACCAGGTAATGTAATTACCAGGCCCTTCGAATATAATTCTAAATGGTTTATTCTGACGATTTTCTGTTTCTGCCATTACCTGTCGGCACGCTCCACAGGGAGCATATACCCGGTTAGCTTCTTTTTTTGCAGCTATAACTGCAATAGCCAAACTTTTGACAGCTATACCTGGGAAACGAGAACCTGCATAAAACAAAGCTACCCTTTCGGCACACAAGCCGCTGGGAAATGCTGCATTTTCCTGATTAGAGGCTGTTATCACTTCCCCATTTTCAAGAATTACAGCTGCTCCCACTCGAAATTTTGAATAGGGAGCATAAGCAGTTAGTGCAACCTCTCTGGCTTTTAAGAGTAATGCTGCGTCTTCAGGAGATAATTGTTCCTCAGGAATTTGTGTAAATGTATCAACCGGCATAAATTAAAAGACAATTTTTCATGGATAATACCAAAGGTATAAAAACAACAATACATACAAACACAGCTACCAAATTTGAATTTTGTTTAATTAAAAAAAACAAATAACCCTTTGCTTAAAAATGCTAAATCCTATCTGCTTGAAGCTTTATTGTTACATTTGCAGCACAAA
>CALEWF010000187.1 GCA_937925455.1 uncultured Flavobacteriales bacterium
ACATTGTACAAAAATTATGGGGCTTACGGTAACGATAACCCAATATGAATAAAAAAAGTATAAGCATGATGCTGTTAACGAATGATAAATGATACTCTGCGGTTTTTTTTGCGTCCTTCTTCTGTATCATTGCTGGCAATGGGCTTGCTGTTTCCATAGCCAGCTGTGGTAATTCTACTTTCAGCAATGCCATTTAAAATTAAATAATTAGCTACAGCTTTGGCCCGGTTCTCAGATAAACGAAGGTTATAACTTTTGTTTCCAATATTATCGGTATGCCCTTGGATGGCAATGGCAAATTGTGGATTGGCTTTTAATACTTCCACCAGCTTGTTTAATTCAGGGTATGATGTTGGTTTTAGTTCGTATTTATCAGTATCAAAGTAAATATTTGAAAGAATAAATTCTTTGTCTTTATCAAGGCTTTTTGCTTCTGAAAAGTTCACTTCTTTTTGTACAAATTCTTTTTGCGTAAAATAACTTTGAACAAATGAAGGAAACCCTAGAGTTGCTTTTTTCCCATTCAAGTTCACTGCACCGGCTGAATAGCCGCATCCGGCTCCCACGATATCTGGATTTTCTATTCTATCTAATTTGTCTGCCATATAAGGAGAAACATAAATTTTTCCATCTTTAGCAATTTGTAAGGCGCCTGTCCATCCGTTAGTTTTTCCAATCACTAATCCAGATTTAGCAATAGCGTCATTCGAACCTGCCAGCAGGTTGAATTGCCATACTTCATTTTTTCCACCGGCGGTAACATAAAGCAGGTTTCCGTTGATCGAAAATTCAACACCATATACTTTTGAGTCTTTAGCAAAGTTGATTCGAATGGGATTGCTCACTATGCCGGTTGCATTGTCAAAATCAAATAATTCAACAAAGGCTGATTCTTTAACTGCCAAGGCCAATTGGCTTCCATCAGCAGAGGCTTTCATATAGCCGATAGTATTGTCTTTTTCTCCTTCATGCATGCTTCCAATACTAGTGCTTACAGGTGTTCCTAAACCTTTATTGGTTAATGGATACGCTAAAAAATTAGTTGAATTCCACGCATGGGTAATAATCCAAAAGTCTGTATTATTTCTGTGTTTTACTGCCGTCACTTTTTCTGTGCAGGGAGTGAGCAATAGTGAGTTTTTTTGAATTACTTCTCCTAAGCCATTCTGTTTACTCATATCAATAATAGAATAACGAAATCCATTTTCTCCAGCCTCGGCATCCACTGTAAATAAATAATACAAAGTAGTAGAACCGGGTAAGGGTACTGCAACAGCTGATTGGGTAGATGAAGGGTTGCCCATCAAATTTTCTCCATTTTTCATAATAGCATGTTGCTTATTCCATACCGTAATTCCATCGGTATAAAAAAGCAGTTCGCCTTTGGCATTACATATGCTGGCTACTCCTTCCGTTGTGTTCAGCATTCCTTTCGAAAGGGCAATGGGAGATCCCGTTGAAAAATCCAGTCCTGCATTTTGACCAAAGTACCAGATGTTACTTTCTCCTTGTGCATAAGATTCGATGAGGAAAAAAACAAGTAATAGTAACTGAATTGCACAGCGGATAAAATGATTTATGAAATGCATGATGTGTTCTTTGCTTAAAGATGAATAACGTATTTTTTTTCAATTAAATATTTAGATAAGTATTCTTTTACACCCTCCTGCAATGATGTGAATGGCCAGATATAACCAATGGATTGTACTTTCTCCATGTTTGCCTCAGTAAAATACTGGTAGGTATTACGAATATCTTGTGGAATATCTATAAATTCAATGGAAGGTTTTTTCCCTAATGCTTCAAAAACGGCGTTTGCCAGCGTAAGAAACGTTTCTGCCTTGCCGGTTCCCGCATTGTATATTCCATTGGCTGGACGATTTTGAAAAAAATAATACAACAATGCAGCAATGTCTTTTACATACACAAAATCGCGTTGTTGTTCGCCATCGGCAAAATCGGGACGATGTGAACGAAATAACCGCATGTGGCCTGTTTGCTGAATTTGTTGGGTGGCATGAAATATCACCGATGCCATACGGCCTTTGTGGTATTCATTGGGTCCATATACATTAAAAAATTTAAATCCATACCAATGCGGCGGAGTGATTTTTTGTTGAAGTGCCCACACATCAAAATCCTGTTTTGATTGTCCATACGGATTAAGGGGTTTGAGTTGAGATATCAATGCATGGTCATCGCTGTATCCCCATTCGCCGTTTCCGTACGTAGCTGCTGATGATGCATACAGTAGTGGGATGTGATATCGCGTACAAAGCGTCCAAACCATTTGGCTATAGTGTAAATTTAGCCGATTAAGTAAAGCGATGTTTTTTTCTGCGGTATCGGTTCTGGCTCCTAAATGAAATATGGCAGTAATTTCAGTAGCATTTTCATGTATCCATTCACCAAAAATATTCCGTTCAATTCGGGCAATAGCCTTTATAGACTGATGATTTGGCAACTTTGAAGCAACACTGAAATCATCTACCAATACAAGCTCATGATGGCCCATGGCATTCAAGTAATGGCCTAAATAACTTCCAATAAAGCCGGCAGCACCTGTAATTACAATCATAAAGTAAAATTAACTTAAATTTTGAAGGCCCGTCTTTTATTTGTACATTCAATTCATGAAATATACAATGATAATATTAGCTTGGGTATTAAGCCTAAGTTTGTTTTCTCAGCAAAAAAAAGAGTTTTTTGATGAACGCTGGAAGCCGGTTGATTCTTCCCAAGCTGCGTATTACAGGCTTGTTACATACGATGAAAAAGGTAATCCGCAGGGGATTGTTCGGGATTTTTATATCACCGGTGAAAAGCAATGGGAAGGCCGTTTTTCATACATTGATAAATTGGGTAATGGAAATGATGTGGAAGAGGGGCTGTGTACCTGGTATTATAAGAACGGGAAAAAATTGTCTCAAGGTTTTTTTGCAAACGGAAAGCTTAACGGAACCTACAAAACCTGGTTTGAAAGTGGCTCCAGAAGATCAGAAGTACACTACAAAAACGGGGTGTTGCATGGATTGTATATTACCTGGTATGAATCGGGCATGCTTCAAAGTTTTGCTGTTTATAATGAAGGGAATTTGGTGGGCAATACCAGCTTGCTTTGTGATGAGTATGACCGGGGATGTACTAGAACGTTTACGCAAAATTTTACCAATCCATCGGCAGCACTGCTACGCAGAAAAGCCAATACAAAAAAAGAAAGATATAGTGATTTTAGTATTGATTGGTCGCAGTATTTATCATATGCCATGTATGGAGAAAGTGAAAACAGCATGTGGCCACAAGTGAAAGAGAAGCACGCAGTATCTAAAATGACAGATCATGGGTATCGAATAAAAACCGGTAAAACTGATGGTTTTCGATTAATTCATCATCCCATAGATTATACAACAAGTTTTGATTTGGATATAAGTTTTGTATTGAGTAAAGGCAATGATAATTCAAAGCATGGATTGATATGGAGCTATCAGGATGAAAAGAATTATTATTATTTCCGTCTTTCTGGTCGAGGAAATTATGTAATTGGAGCGATGCAAAACGGGAAGGACCAGATTTTTCATCAAGGCTCAACGATTCTATATGATAGTGGCTCGGATGTAGGTAATTACCTGGGCATTACCCATCAAGACGATAGTTTGGAATTTTTTATCGGATATGCTTCGATGTATCGTATGCCTTGCCCGGTAATGTTAGGAAATCAGGTAGGATTTATAGTTGGGGCAGAATCGGATGTGTATTTTACTTCCTTTTCAACCGTAGAAAAAATAGATCCTCCTTTTATTTCTCCTGATGTAGATGTACAGGCTGTTCGTAAAAAAATCTGGAAAGGAAATGGGTCTGGTTTTTTTATTTCTACTCGGGGACATATTGTAACCAATTATCATGTAATTGAAAAAGCCAAGGAGATTGAAATTGATATCCTCCGCGATGGTAAACAGGTTTCGTATCAATGTGATGTTGTAATTACAGATCAGACCAACGACTTGGCTATAATTCAGGTTAAAGACCCTTCATTTATTCCGTTTAGCCAAATTCCTTACTCGATTCAAACATCGTTAGCCGATGTAGGAACACCAGTGTTTGCATTGGGCTATCCGTTGGCGTTATCGTCGTTGGGTACCGAATTAAAATTTACTGAAGGTACGGTAAATTCGCGTACCGGCAAGGAAGGTATGATTAGTGCGTATCAGGTTTCTACTCCTGTTCAACCGGGTAATAGCGGAGGGCCATTGTTTGATTATGAAGGAAATATACTTGGCGTGATTAACGAAAAATTATTCATGGCCGATAATGTGGCCTTCGCCATCAAAGCCAATTATATTGTAAATCTGATTGATTTGCTTCCATCACCTCCCGATTATCCAAAAATATCTCTCATGAAAGGAATGCCCGCCACAGAGCAAGTAAAATTACTTCAACAGTTTGTTCCTTTGATTAAGGTAAAATAGACAGAATAGTAGTTTTTGGGCTGTCATTTTGACACACAAAACCACCCGCCTTACGCCTTTTTGGCAATTGTATTGCAATGGCATATATCTTGAAGATATTCGGGCGTAAACAATAAATTATAAAAGCTATGACTATGTTAAGCACATTAAATCCACTAAAAACAGATTTTTTAACGATAAACAATTTTTTACAAAACGAATTAAAACATATATTTGAACCCGAAATCAGAATGGGATCATTGCCGGTGAACATTCTGGAAACTGATGATCGTTTTTTGATCGAGTTGGTTGCGCCAGGCTTTCATAAAAGTGAGTTTTCTATCGAATTAGAAAAGCAACTTTTAACCATTCGCGCTGAGCATCAGGAAGACAAACAAGAACAAACTTCCAAATTTCACACGCGTCAATTTATCGCTCACAGTTTCACCCGTTCTTTCAGAATTCCAGAAACTATTGATGAGGATAAAATTTCAGCAAACTATGATTCAGGAATTTTGATGGTAACATTGCCAAAGAAAAAAACTGAAGATATCGAAATAAAAAAATTAATCAAAGTTCAGTAAACATATTTAAAATTTGGATGGTTAGGGTTGATTAGTAACAGTCCCGCTCTTCGTAGCGGGATTGTTACTTTTTATATGTATCTAAAAACTAAGAGACAATGAGTAATTTTAGAATAATGATTAATGGTAGTCCGGCTACTCGCAAAGCAGCCCTCTATGCCGGATTTTTTCTGCTGATTACCGGATTGTTGATTTTTGCTTATCCTAAAATCTTTGCATTTATAGTTGCCGGAATTCTTTGCTTGCTCGGATTGATTATTACTATTACAGCGTTAACCATGCGTACAACAACACCCATACAGCAAAACCCAACCGAAGATACAGATTACGAAGAGTTAGAAAATTCGTAAGGTATTGACCTCATAAATCTTTCTACAAACGAATGCAATGTTTGTTAACCCTTGTTCCTACAAAAGCTTTTATGAAAAAACCAGTATTATCTACAAAATTTTTCCAGTGATTTTAATCCCAAAAATCTTATAAGTACTGATACTGTGCTGCTTAAAGCGGCTGTGCGTTACAAGTCCTCGGGGCTCAGCCACACAGGGCATCGGGGTAGCGGTGTCTTCGTGCCCTCAGCCCCGCTACCCCGTGCCCTGTGGGCTTCGCCCCTGCGGGCTTTCCACTTCCATCCGCAGCAGATGGGGCAGCGGGTGAATCCGCCCCTACAAGGCGATGAAACACGAACCCGCCCCATCTATAATTGTATGATTAAAAATTCTAATGATAATTTTGGGTTAATTAAATTAATGAACTCTTGTTTAATAATAGTTTATCACATTTCAGGGTTTTATGTACCTTAGTAAAAATGAAATTAGTGGCATCAAATCTCTTCATTTTTGTAATGGCGGTTTTTGCATCCGTTTATTCTCAAACCTATTCCATTGATTGGGGTCCGGTGCATAAAATAGGCGGACGCGACTATGTAGAAGGGATTATCAAAAGCGACTCATTAGGTTTTTTTGTTCTTCGAAGCCGTTACAATGCTTTAAGCGATCGCTTCACATTTCTTGATTATTATTCTCTGGAAACCATGAATCGTTCTTTTTCATCGGCATTGGTTTATCCAGAATCAAATAGAGATGTAAATATTCCCTTTCGCTTATATTTTGAAGACCTGTATAGGGTAGGTTCAAAAAGTGTACTGTTTATGACCAGTTATAATCATGAAAAAGACAGACATTCGGCCTATGCACAGGTGTTAAACATCAACGGAAAACCCGAAGGACCGGTGTTTGAGCTGGCAAAAATTAAAGCCGAACGAAAATCAAATCGCGGAAAATTTCATTTTACAACGTCGCCCAATCGGCAGTATGTGTTAATATACAATAACGAACCATTTGACCAGTACAACGAAGAAAAGTTTGGTTTTACCGTCGTTGATACATTGTTTCAACCTGTTTGGACGAATGAATATTCATTGCCATACAAATCACAAAATTTTATCCCCGAAGATTATCGAATAGACAATCTCGGAAATGCATATATGTTATCCAAGGTGTTTTTTACCAAAGAACAGGAGCGGGAAAAAATGCTAAAAGGTTCAAATTATTATTATACCATCCTTCGCTTTCAGCCCGAAGATGAAAAAAATCAGTTTCAGGAATACGTCATTCGATTAAAAGATAAACATGTGGTGAACGCATCCATGCGGGTAAGTCCCAACAATGATTTAGTGGTGGCGGGGTATTATGCAGATGATAAAAACCTAAATAAAATTACCGGATTGTACTATTTTATTTATCCGATGGGAGCTGCGGCGCCAAGCCGTATTAGTATGCATAGCTTGCCCGAAGGCTTCATTCCCGATTTTCAAACGGATGTTCCTTCGCGATTTGGCGAAGATGGTGAACCTCATTTAATCAATACTCATTTTATTTTTCTTGAAGATGGATCGCAACTCTTAGTTACAGAACACACCTTGGTTACCGAAACCTGTTTTACTGATTTCAGAACAGCTCTTACAACTTGTAATTACAACTACTATTTCAACGATGTTTTTGTAATTAAAATTGGTGCTGATGAAACCGTAAAATGGAAAATAAAAATACCCAAAAGACAGGTTACACGTAATGATGGTGGAATATATTCCTCTTTTTCGCTGGGGGTAATAGATGGGCGTGTAGTGATTTTATACAACGACCATCACAAAAATCTTGAATTAAAAAACGACCGGAGTTTATTTTTTATGAACGACCCCCAAAAAGCTACCGTTGTATTAATAGAGATTGATGCGCAGGGCCATGTTAAAAAACTGCCTTTATTTTCAAATCATAAACGGAAGACTTGGTTTAGACCCCGAATAGTTCATCAACCTAATCCCAAAACCCTGTTGATTTGCACATCCCGTTTACGGCACATAGCGTTTGCAAAGATTGATCTCACCTATCCTTAATGCTTTTGTAATCCCGTCAGTATTTCTATTTTTGAATCAAATTTAAAAATCCATGATAAAACGTATAGTTTTTCTACTACTTATATCAGTATTTGCCACAAACCTGAATGCCCAGCAGGCTGAAGCTGAATGGGGAACGCCTTTTAAGCAAACACGTTGGAGTGGTTTTGGAGAAATATTAGGAGAAACATCCGATGGATTCTTTGTTACAAGAAAAATAATAACTGGGCTTACTACCTATGATTTATACATCGAAAAATATTCAAAGGAGCATTTTGCTTTAGAATTTTCTACTGCCGTTTATACTGAAAAAATGTACAGTGAAAGTTCTAAGAAAAATCGCCACATGGAGGTAAATGGTACCTTAATGCTGAATGAAAATATTGTGGTATTTATTTCTGAATACGATAAAAAAGAGGACACATATACATCGTATGCTCAAAAAGTAAATTTAAACGGAGAACTTGATGGCGGATTGATTACCCTGGATGTTTATAAAACACCAGAAAAATCACTGCGTGGACGATATGAGTTTGCTGCTTCGCCCGATAAAAAACATGTAATTCTGTATCACAAACGACCATTTAAAATTTATAACGACGAAAAATTTAAAATCAAAAAATTTACCGAAGAACTTCAACCTGTTTGGGAAAAAGACTTTGTATTTCCTTACAAAGACAAAGATTTTAACTTAACCAAAATTGCCGTGATGAATGATGGCCATGTATATATGCTGGCTCGTGTGTTTTTGGATAATGAAGAAGCCCGAGAAAAGAAAAACAATAAAGAAGCTACTTATTATTACAAGCTCTTATCATTTGCCGATACAGATACAATACAAGATGAACAACTCAAAGAAACCGATATCAGTATTTCCAAAAAATGGATTACCGATGTGGCATTTACCACCAGAAACGACGAAATTATTTGTGCCGGATTTTATGCCGATAAGAAAGACATGGCGGTGAATGGAATGTTCTTTTTACGCATAGAACGTACTACCGGAAAGATTAGAGCCCAAGATACAGAAGAGTTTTCTAAAGCATTTTTGGCCGAATTTTTAGGAGATAAAAAGGCTGAACGCGGAATTGGGCTTCGTGATTTTGAATTACATGATTTGATTTTAAACAATGATGGAAGTGTTGTATTGGTAGCAGAACAATCGTTTATTAAATCAGTATGTACCTCCGACTCCAGAGGATTTACGCGTTGTCAAGATTATTTCTATTACAATGATATTTTGGTTGTAAGGATAAACAGCAAAGGTGAAATTGAGTGGAATGCCCGAATCCCTAAGCGTCAAATGGATACTCAGGAAGGCTATTATTTGTCTTACGCCATGGCTGTAAAAGGAGAAAATTTATACTTTTTATACAATGAAAATCCTAAAAATATAATGGTAACCGATCCCCGTTTGCTGAAGTTTGTTAACATACCCAAGTCTGTTGCTGTGCTGGCCGAAGTTAATTCGAAGGGAGAAGTAAGCCGCGATGCATTATTCTCCGCCAAAGAATTAAACCAGGTGTACATACGTCCTAAAATATGCCGGCAAATTAATGCCAACGAAATGATCATTTTTGCCATAAACGGTAAAAATAATATGTGGGGAAAACTGAAATTTTATTAAGCAGATATTTTGATATAGGGTGATACCATCAATTAGTTTTTAACCTTGTATTCCCATATAAAATCTTTACGAACCTTTTCAAATTCGGCGACAACTAATTTTTCTCTTCGTTCTATGCTGTTTAGTATTTCTTCAAACTCTTGAAGCTCTTTATCCGGTAAAACCCCATATACATTGTGTGATAAAATTTCTACTAATCGTGCATAATCGGTTTCAAAAACGGTTTTGTAAAAAAACAACAAATCGCAGGTTGCATCTCTAAATGCCTTGTCTTTATTGTTAAACGGCTCTAACTGTTTTAGACTTTTAAAAGAAGATTCAATTTGCGATAGTATAACTTTTCTTGCACTGTCTGCTTTCATATAATCCAATTCAGCCAGGGCATGAGCCAAGATAGTATCATTACCTACGGCATATGTCAGCCTTCCAATTACATAGTCGTAGTAAGCTTGTGCTGTTTTAATTTGAGCGTCTGCTGCACCAGTGTAAACTACAAAAGAAAAAATAAGAATAATCAATCGTTTCATAAGATTAAGCATTTTGCAAGTAATCTTCTTTCAAAAACCTCACCATTTTTTCAATGGCTTTGGCCCGATGACTCATTTTATTTTTTTCATCCAAGCTCATTTCAGCAAAGGTTCGGGTTTCTCCTTCGGGAATAAATATGGGGTCGTATCCAAACCCCCCTTCTCCCTTGGGTTTTTCGGCAATTGTTCCGTTTACAATACCTTCAAATCTGTATTCCGTAGCATTCATGATTAACGATATCACCGTGCGAAATCGGGCATTGCGGTTGGTTTTGCCTTGCATGGCTTTCAATAGCTTTTCCACATTCATGGATGATGTAGCCTGTTCGCCGGCATAGCGGGCCGAATAAACGCCAGGTGCTCCGTCTAAAGCCTCTACTTCCAATCCTGTATCATCGGCAAAGCAAGCTAATCCGTGCATGCTGTACACATGGTTTGCTTTTTGCCAAGCATTGTATTCCAACGTGTTTCCATTTTCCGGCAAATCTTCCCGGATTCCCATTTCTTCCAAGGTGTATAAAGCAATTCTGGGGTCATTCAACACCCTTCGTATTTCTTCCAACTTGTATTTATTGTTGGAGGCAAAGCAAAGTTTTAACAATACTGCCTCTTCAACCCGTACCTTTAAAACAACTTTTTTTACTTGGCAGGCTTCCCGATGAATTAAGTTGGGCATGTGTACATCTGTTGGAAAGAATATAGCAAAAAAGCCTGTCGGAACGGTAATCGTTTCGCCTGGCCCTTCAAACAAGGCATAGTCATTTTCAGCTTGATAGGGTTGTATGGTTTTCATGGAATGAAGCGGAGCAACGGCCATTTCTTCGGTTCCGGATACCATGTACTGAACGTCAATATATTTTCGATGTGCCTCCCATTTTCGAACTTCACGGGGTTCTGTTTCATACGAATTTACAATGGCAAACAAATCTTCGCCTTGGACTTCATATTTACCGTTTTCTACCTTTGAAAAATCGGTGTTTTTCAGGTATTCAAATCCCTTGGCAAACAGTGGATGCAACGCTTCATAAAGGTGTGCATTGTGGAGGTGGTCTAATATCATGGCTTTAATAGAATATAGGACTAAGGTAAAAAACTTGGCGCAGGTTGCGATGAATAACTGGTAATCCTGCATGAATGATGTATTTTTGTCCAACACATCCGGATTGAAAAAGGTAGCTTTTATTCTTTGGGCGGTGGTATGGCCCGTTGTTATTTGCGCACAGCAGTCGCGTAAAGATTCATTGCGTATTCTACGGGATACGGCTCGGGTTAATTATCTGGATCTTTCATTTTATCTTAAAACTTCTCATTTTCGTTTTGATAGCGAAGATTCTACCTATGACCAATTGCGTTTTTTTGATCCGGCGATAAAACAAAATATTGTAAATAGCAGTTTGGGAAATTTGGGAACTGCAGTTCAGCAGGCATATTTTCAATCGCAACGCAGAGAAGGGTTTGATTTAGGAACCCGAGCTTTTGATCTTTATTGGTTTACCCCTCAGAATACCAAATATTACTTTACCTTGAGACCTTTTACTAAAATTGCTTATTTTTTAGGCATGGGAAGTGAGCAATTGCTCGATGTTATGCATACGCAGCGTATTACCAAAGACCTACAATTAGGCATTCAGTATTATCATATCAACTCTACGGGGTTTTATCAACGGCAGGATGCCGTGCATCATAATTTTCGGTTTTTTGCCCGGTATCAAACACCCAACAAACGGTATAAAGTGTTGGTGAATTATAATCACAACGAGTTTTCCGTTATGGAAAGTGGAGGATTAAAAAACGATAGTAATTTTATTTTTAATGGATTGATAACGTCGGGAGGTACGGTAGTTCCCAATTTAAACCGAAAAACATATCCGGTAATGCTGGATAGTGCATTAAACAGATGGAGTAACAATTCTGTGGCGGTAATACATTCATATTCTTTTCAACGTAAGGCCACAGATAGCCTCCAGCAGCAAGCCGAAATGCCTTTGTTTACCCTCATGCATCGGATACAATTTGAAAACAGGGAAAACCGATTTCGTGATGCACGGCCTAACTTAGCGTATTATTCAGAAATATTATATGACTCTACATTGTCAAGGCATCGAGTTTTTTTAAATGATGTGCAAAATGAGTTTCGGGCAATCCTTTCCCTACGAAAAAAATTTAAAAGCAACAGCCCGTTTTATGCAGGTATTCGTCATCAGTTCATAGATGTAAAAAATACGGTTGGTTTTAATCGAGGGGATACTTTGGAGTTTGATTCTGTAATGCTGCATCATAATTGGCATAACTTCAATGTATTGGGGGGAATCCGATTGGATATAACTGATAAAATTCTTATCGAAGCAGAAGGTAGTTATTTTTTTGCTGGATATAATTTGAATGATTTTCATGTTGGAGGTGCCATTGAATTTAATTCTTCTGATACGGCTAAGATACAACACCATATCCGGGCTTTTGTATCTTATGCTCAGTTTCAACCGGTGTATGGGTTTCGTTTTTTCAGGTCAAACCATTATGAGTGGAGCAATACGTTTTCTCCCCAACGGGAACTTCGTGCCGGGCTTTATTACAGCGTGCCTCTATGGAAGTTAGAGTTAGAATTTAATTCCTACCTGCTAAATAATTACATGTACTTCGATGCTTCTGCTCATCCCGTTCAGTTTAGTAATGTAAATTCTGTTTTTACGTTGGCTTTACAAAAACGTTTTAGAGCTTGGAAATTCTTCTTTGATAATCAATTTATCGGGCAGTATTCCAGTAGTAATATTATTCGAATTCCTAATTTTATCGGTCGATTCTCTTTTTATTTCGAAAGTTATTTGTTCAAGAAAGCATTATTTATGAACTTTGGTTTTGACCTGTGGTATAATACTCCGTTCAAAGCAAATGCATATAACCCTGTAACAGCGCAATTTTATCTTCAAAATGATCAGACTACCGGCAACTATCCTTTTCTCGATATATTTTTAAATGCCCGTATAAAAACCGTTCGTTTATATGTGCGGTTGAGAAATGTAAATCAACGGTTTCCTGATGTACCGTATTATTATACACCCCATCATCCACTGCAAGACCGAAGTGTACAGTTTGGTATTTCTTGGAATTTTTACAACTAAAAGTATATGAAACATCTGAAACTAAAAGTTTACGAAATCATTGAATATACAGGAAAACCATTTAGTTGGAACTGGATTTATGATGTACTTTTGATTGTGATGGTATTATTGAATGCAGCAGCTATCATGATTGAGTCATTAGATAGTGTATATGAAATATATCACAAAAAATTAATTTGGTTTGAAACTTTTTCCGTGTGTTTTTTTGCATCGGATTATTTTTTAAGAGTATGGAGCATTACCGAAAATAGTCGTTTTCAGCATCCAGTAAGAGGAAGACTAAAATACATGCTTACCCCCATGGCTATGATTGATTTATTTGCTTTCTTCCCATATTTTTTAGCCATGTATATTCAAGATTTTGAATATGTAAAACTCTTTGCTATTCTTCGATTTTTCCGATTTTTAAAGGTAGTCCGATACATCAAGGCAGTGAAAATATTTGGAAATGTGTTAAAGAATAAGCAGCATGAACTTTCTTTTAGTTTTGTGTTTATTCTATTTGTTTTATTGTTGGTTTCTACCTTAATGTACTATGTTGAGCATGAAGCGCAGCCCGAAGATTTTAAAAGTATTCCTCATACCATGTGGTGGGCTGTTGCTACGTTAACTACCGTGGGCTATGGCGATGTAGTTCCGGTAACTACAACTGGAAAAATACTGGGCGGAATAATTGCCATTTTAGGTATAGGTTTAGTAGCTATTCCCAGCGGTATTATGGCTGCCGGCTTTACAGAAGAAATAAGAAAAGAGCGAGAACTAACTAATCACAAACATTTTTGTCCATATTGTGGCAATCGTCTTGACTAAATTTTAACACTTGCTCTTCTTTCTGCTTCTTATTTTTTTCCAAAAGATGAACGGGTCCAATCATATCATTTTTCATGAAGTTATTCTTTTGCTGATTCTAGCCATGATCAATGAATCGCTGGATTTATCCTATTATCCCAAATTATGA
>CALEWF010000188.1 GCA_937925455.1 uncultured Flavobacteriales bacterium
TTTGAAAATCGGCTGTCCGACAAATTTTATATTCGTATTTTTGTTCATGTTATGTTTTTTTTTCAAAACAAACTTACAACTTAGGGGTGAAACCTTTTGGAAGTAGCCCCTTTTTTATTTTTTTCTCGGACAGTAGTGAAACCAATTAAAAAACATCTCACCTTCAAATCTGCCGGGGATGGCAGTGGAAAGCCCGCAGGGGCGAAGCCCACAGGGCGCGGGGTAGCGGGGCTGAGGGCACGAAGACACCGCTACCCCGATGCCCTGTGTGGCTGAGCCCCGAGGACTTGTAACGGACAGCCCCTCAGGCAGCCGGATAATAAAAAAATCCATAGAAATATTGAGGTTTAAATTTATATCGGACAACAGTGATAAAGAATGATCATGTTAATGGAAATATTTTGACAAGCTGTTATAAATTTTAAATCAATCAGTAAAAGTCTTCAATGATACTTTTGCACCGTCATAAACTGCGTAGGTATTGTACTTAATCCAGTCGCCCAGATTAATGTATGTACTGCCGGGAAGAATTTCTTTCTCAAGCGGCAGGTGACGATGTCCGAAAATAAAGTAGTGATAGGCTTTTTGCTGAACTTGGTGTTGGCAATATTGCATCAGCCATTCATTTTCATCGCCTAAATACATAGCATCGGCTATGTAATTGGCTTTTCTGCTTTGCCTGCTCAAAAAATTTGCAATACCAAAGGCCAGGTTAGGATGTAAGCGGGCATAACACCATTGAAAAAACCGGTGGCGAAATATTTTTTTAATGAATTTGTATCCATAATCGCCGGGTCCCAGTCCATCGCCATGGCCAATCAAAAAATTCACTCCGTTCCAGGTTCGTTCTTCCGGTTGAAAATGCACCGTAACGCCCAATTCTTTATTTAGATAACCAAACATCCACATATCATGATTTCCTACATGTAGGTGTACCGGAATACCCCGGTCGGTAAACGAAGCAATCTTTCCCAGCAAGCGAATATATCCTTTAGGTGCTACGTGGCGATATTCAAACCAAAAATCAAACAAATCGCCCACTAAATACACTTCAGCTGCATCGTGTTCAATAGAAGTAAGCCAACGAACGATACGGTCTTCACGTTCCCGGCTGGATTGATAATCAGGAACGCCCAGATGGAAGTCGGATGCAAAATAAATTTTTTTTCCTGGCTGCAACTGGTGCATGCTACGATTGTTTGCTGTTCAGCAATTCCTGTAACTTATCTTCTAAGGCTTTGCCTGTAAGATTTTTGGAGATAATAGTCCCATCAGGCCCGATAAGAAAATTGAAAGGAATATAGGATACATTGTAAAGCTTAGCTGGTGCGGCATTCCAGTATTGCAAATCACTACCCTGAGGCCAGGTGAGCTTGTCAGCGGCAATGGCCTGAATCCAGGCTTCTTTATTTTGATCTAAACTCACACCAAAAATTTCAAAGTTTTTGCCTTTGAATTTTTTATACAATGCCACCAATTCCGGATTTTGAGCACGGCACGGACGACACCACGAAGCCCAAAAATCAATCAGTACATATTTGCCTTTAAAATCATTTAAACTAATGGGCTTGTCGTCGGGTGTAGAGATTGTAAAGTTTGGAGCAATAGTACCGGGAGCCAGTTTCGTCAAGCTGGCAACGCTGGATGAAAAATTTAATACAAAAAGATTGTTCGGATATTTTTGACTAAGCAATTCAGAAGATTGCTTGAAAAGGTTCAAATCTGTATCCGGATTTAGCATAGCGATGGCCTGAAGTGTAACAAATTTGCCTAAATATTTTTCTACAAAAGCCTTCATGGCGGCTGACTGTTCTGTCATGATAGCATTCATCAGTTCGGTGGCTTTTGCTCGATCAAAGTTCCGGGGGTTTTGCTGGTATGCTTGGTTGATCGAATCGATCCTTGCTTGATTAGCAAGTACTATGGCATTGATTTCTTTGAGTAGGTTGGTTTCTTCGCTACCTTCTACCACATAGGTAGCACTGCAAGCAGGGTAGGAAGCAGTAATTTTTAGCGTTTCGGTAGAATCGGTAATAATTACCATGATGTTGGTGTTAGGAGCAATAGAATTATTCGGTTTTTGTTTTCCTACGCGTATTTGATAAAAACTACGTTCACCGGCTTTTTTATAGATAGCAAATTTCCCGTTTTCTTCAATTTTGGCACTGTCTAAAATGATTGCTTTTTGAGGTTCCAGTTTTTCTAAATAAATGGTTTGTCCGCCACCACCTTCTATTGTTCCGGTAATGGAAGGTGTACCTTTGGGCTTATTGCCACAACTATTCAAAAAGATTGCTCCTAAAAGAGTAATACTCCAAAAACGTATGGATAAATTTTTATGTATCATAATTAACTATGCTTCGAGTTTTTGTTTAAGAATAGTAGAGGCCACTTTGGGGTCAGCCTTTCCACCACTGGCTTTCATTACTTCCCCCATAAACATTCCCAGCAATCCTTTTTTGCCATTGCGATAGCGAGTCACATCTTCTGCAAAACGTTCTAGTACAGCATTTACAATGGCTTCAATGGTATGGGTATCACTTTCCTGAATTAAATTTAATCGCTGAGCTATAGACAGGGGTTCCTCATCTGGATGTGCAATCATTTCCGGAAAAATTTGCTGAGATGCAGCACTGTTACTCACTTTTCCGGCCTCAATTAATTCAATAATGGCAGCAATTCGTACAGGCGGCAACGGAAATTCACGAATACTAATTCCTTGTTCATTTAGATATGATTTGATTTGCACCATCATCCAATTTGCTGCAGATTTTACGTGCGATGTATGCGAAATAAGTTCTTCAAAATACAATGCCTCATATTTCGACTCGGTAATCACAGCAGCATCATAAGCCGGAAGCCCAAGCTGAGAGGTATATTTCTGAAATAATTCATCCGGCAGTGGAGGCATCGTATTTCTAACTTTTTCAATATACGATTGAGTAACCCATACCGGAGGCAAATCGGGCTCAGTAAAATAACGATAATCGTGAGCCATTTCTTTGCTACGCATGGAAAGCGTTTTGCCTGTTAAAGCATCAAATGTTCTGGTCTCCTGATAAATTACTTCTCCTCTCTCTAAGGCATCAATCTGGCGTTTTACTTCATATTCAATGGCACGTTGCACGTTCCGGATGGAATTCATGTTTTTTACTTCCACTTTTTTCCCAAATCCGGTATCTCCTTTTTTTCGCACGGAAATATTGGCGTCGCACCGCAAACTCCCTTCTTCCATATTTCCGTCGCATATTTCCAGGTAACGAACTAATTTGCGTATTTCTGCAAGGTAATTATACGCTTCTTTGGGTGTGCGAATATCCGGCTTAGATACAATTTCAAGCAAAGGAACACCAGCTCGATTCAAGTCAATCAGTGTATCAAATGGATCCTGATCGTGCATACTTTTCCCAGCATCTTCTTCCATGTGTATCCGTTCCAGGCGAATCAGCTTGTCATTGCCTGCATCGTCTTTGATTTTGATGTATCCATTTTCACAAATCGGAGTTGTGTGCTGTGTGATCTGATACCCCTTAGGAAGGTCAGCATAAAAATAATTTTTTCTAGCAAACCGGTTTTCATAGCGTATGTCGCAATGACAGGCTAATCCAAGTTTAACGGCAAATTCTACCACCTTTTCATTCAATACCGGTAAGGTTCCGGGTAAACCTAGTGATACTGGGCTAACATACGTATTGGGTGCACCTCCGTATGCTGCACTATCAGAAGAATAGGCTTTTGATGCGGTAAGCAACTGGGCATGCACTTCCAAGCCCACTACCACTTCATAGGTATCGTAAACAGATTCACTCATAAGTAGGTCAAAGGTATAAAAACCAAAGAAGATATAAGATGATTTATCAAGATGTGAAATGATAGAATCAAGAGATTATCTCAATACTATCATTGGAGTAATGTTAATAGGCTGCTTAAGCGGCTGTCCGTTACAAGTCCTCGGGGCTCAGCCACACAGGGCATCGGGGTAGCGGTGTCTTCGTGCCCTCAGC
>CALEWF010000189.1 GCA_937925455.1 uncultured Flavobacteriales bacterium
AAATGAGTTGATTTGAAGATGTGTTGATTGTATTGTATTCGTAATTCGTTAAAGAAAATTAGGACAGCAACAGCGTAGCTTGCAAACCACATTGACCATGCGTTTTGGGAGTTGGACGTTGGTGGTGTATGCGTTGTAGCATACAGATTGCTTCCCCGCCAAAGGCGGGTCGTAATTACGGATTGGGGCAATGGGGCATTGGGTGAATCCGCCCCTCAAGTGACAGAGAAACACGCGACCGACCCTCTATAAAACAGTATGACAAAAAATTCTAATAGTAATTTTGGGATTTAAATCCATTTGTATTAAATTAAAACAAAATTGTCATTATACTTTTTTCCTGCAGCTTAAGAGTTGAAGAGAATAAGCCAATCACTAAAATCTGAACTTGTATCAAACTAATTTTATTCCGTTGATTTAGCCTTTTTTCTTAGGTTTGCCAAGCATAATTCCTATAACATGAAAAAATATTGGATTTTTTTAATTGCTACTATTTTATTTATTCGTCCCTTATGGGCGGTTGAAGGGATGTGGCTTCCTATTTTGCTGAAAGAACTGAATGAAAAAGAAATGAAAGCCATGGGAATGCGCATCAGTGCAGAAGATTTGTATTCAATCAACCGAACTAGCCTGAAAGATGCCGTGTTTTTATTCGGCGGCGGTTGTACTTCTGAAATCATTTCTTCTCAAGGTTTATTACTTACTAACCATCATTGTGGATATGGACAAATTCAGTCGCACAGTTCATTACAAAACGATTATTTAAAATATGGATTTTGGGCAAAATCATTCAAAGAAGAATTACCTAACAAGGGGCTTACTGCCACCCGAATTGTTAGAATGGAAAATGTTACCAATGAAGTTCTAAAAGGGGCTTTAAAACAAGATGGTTCTCTGGATCAAACTATTGTAGATGCTAACAGCAAACGCATTGCACAACAAAGTGTATTAGGTACACATTACGAAGCAAGTGTAAAGCCATTTTATTACGGTAATGAATACTATCTTTTTGTTACAGAAACCTTTAAAGACATTCGCTTAGTAGGCACACCTCCTTCTTTCATCGGAAAGTTTGGTGGCGATACGGATAACTGGATGTGGCCCCGCCATACCGGAGATTTTGCTATATTCAGGATATATGCAGCCCCTGATAACAAACCAGCAGAATACAGCGAAAATAACGTTCCATACAAACCGCTTCATCATTTCCCGGTGTCGCTTAAGGGAGTTCAGCCCAATGATTTTACCTTGGTCTATGGATTCCCGGGCCGTACGCAGCAATACTTGCCTTCTGCCATGGTAAAACTCACCATGAATGACTTGAATCCCATACGTATTCAGATACGACAGAAAGCCTTATCAGTAATAGATAGGGCTATGGCTAGCAGCGATGAATTACGGATTAAATACGCAGCCAAACAATCACGAATTAGTAATGCATACAAAAAATGGATTGGTGAAAATCGCGGATTAAAAAAACTCGATGCTATACGAGTGAAAGAGGAGTGGGAAAGCAGATACATAAAAGCTGTGAAAGGTACAACCTATGAAACGCTGGTGCAGCAGTTTAATAACTGGGTGGAAAGTTTCAGACCTTATGCCAGGGCAAATGATTACTACAATGAATTAATTTTTTCAGGTCCTGAAATTATTCGTTATACAAACAACTTTGTAAAGTTTGTAAAATCATATACAGAACTAAAAGCCAAAGGAGAAGTAGATAAGCAAATTCAATCTCTTAAATCCGGTACAGAAGGATATTTCAAAAATTATGATGTAGAAGTAGATCGTCAAATTATGCTGGCAGTATTGCCTGTTTTTATATCCGGCTTAGAAGCTACGATGATTCCGCAGGTTATAAGAGAAGAGCTTGCGAAATTTAAAAATGATATTCCTGCAATGGTTAACAGATTATATGCTTCTACTTTATTTGCCGATAAAAATAAAATTTTGGTCTGGCTTGAGAAGGTGGATGATAAAGCAATAAAGAAAATTACAGCAGATCCCATGTATAAGATAACCGATAATATCTATCAAACTTACCTTGATAAGGTTGATAAAGGATACAAGGAGTATTTTGATAAAATACAAGCTGCTATGTTCAGCTTCCTTAAATCAATCCGCCAGTATTTGCCCAACGATCGTCGTTATTATCCGGATGCAAACAGTACGCTACGCATTTCTTATGGCAAAGTGGAGGGATATTCCCCCAAAGACGGAGTTATTTATCAATGGCAAACTACTGTGGATGGAATCATCCAGAAATATATTCCCAATGACACGGAGTTCGATTTGGATCAGCGATTTATGGATTTGTATAAAAACAAAGATTATGGCCGTTATGGCTCTAATGGCACATTGCCTGTGGCTTTTACAGCGTCGAATCATACTACCGGCGGTAATTCCGGAAGTCCGGTATTAAATGCTGACGGACATCTCATTGGCATAAATTTTGACCGTGCTTGGGAAAGCACTATGAGCGATATAATGTATGACCCCGAACGATGCAGAAATATTACTTGCGATATTCGTTATGTATTGTGGGTCATAGATAAGTTTGCAGGTGCAACACATTTGGTGAATGAAATGACAATTATTGAATAACTTTGAAAAAAATTGTATGAAAAAAGTATTGATTTCCTTATTTATTGCAGCCTCTGTTTCTACCGGTTGTGATACTCTAACCGGAACATTTACCGTAAATATCAATGGGCAGGCGTGGAATCCGCCGTTGCCGGTAGCTGTTAGAACAGGGAATAGATATACCATTACAGCAGCTTCTAATGATAAACAAATGATATTTAATATTGGTACTAACCCTGGATCGTATGATATGAGTTTATTGGAAGGGCAATTTCAGCCGTTTGTTTATACGCCGAATCTTACAAATACCAGTGAATATTACGTTGGTTCTGCCGGTACGATTAACCTTACTTCAGTGAATAACAACCGCTTAAGTGGTAATTTTAATATCACCGCTACAAGCACATCATTAGGTACAATCAATGTAACCGGTTCATTTTCTAATATTGTGGCCACCAACTAATCAATTACTTTGCTAATACTCATTTTCAAAAGCCAGAAATTTCTGGCTTTTTTTATATTTGTTAATAAACCTATTTTCTAATGAAACAAGTTAATTTGCGTTTATTTTATTACGTTGCAGCGTCATTTTTATTTTCTATCACTGTATTTTCACAAGCCAAGTTGGTGCAAGAAGTTACGGCATCCGGTAACGAATTAGTGATACCTTTTAAAAAATTCATTCTTCCCAATGGCCTTACTCTAATAGTACATGAAGATGATTCAGACCCAATAGTACACGTAGATGTTACATACCATGTGGGTTCTGCCCGTGAATTGGTAGGGCGATCCGGGTTTGCACACTTCTTTGAGCACATGATGTTTCAAGGTTCAGAGCATGTAAGGGATGAAGAGCATTTTAAAATTGTTACAGAATCCGGTGGTACATTGAATGGAACTACCAATTTAGATCGAACCAACTATTTTGAAACCATGCCGTCCAATTATCTGGAAACGGCTTTGTGGTTGGAAGCCGATCGGATGGGCTGGTTTCTCGATTCCGTTACCCAAGAAAAATTTGAGATTCAAAGGGCAACCGTAAAAAATGAACGTGGCCAAAATTATGATAATCGCCCGTATGGATTAGTATATGAAAAAACCATTGAAGCTTTATATCCTTTTGGGCATCCTTATTCCTGGACAACGATTGGATATATTGAAGATTTGAATGCAGCTACACTCGACGATTTGAAGCGTTTCTTTTTGCGTTGGTATGGTCCTAACAATGCCACATTGACGGTAGCGGGTAATGTAAAAACAGACGAAGTGGTACGACTGGTAGAAAAATATTTTGGTAATATTCCCCGCGGACAAGAAGTATCGAATATGAAGCCACAACCGGCTCAACTTGTCGAAGACCGCTATATCTCGTATGAAGATAATATTCGATTTCCAATGCTTCGGATAACTTTTCCCGGAGTTGAAGCTCGCCATAAAGATGAAGCCGCATTGGATATATTGGCACATATTTTTGGGGGAGGTAATAACTCAGTGTTATATCAACACTTTGTAAAAACACAAAAAGCAATTCAAGCTACAGCAAATAATCCGGCTAATGAGCTGGCAGGTGAATTTGTAATTACAGTTTTACCCTACCCGGGAACATCATTGGCTGAAGTAGAAAATGAAATACGCCAATTATTTTTAGATTTTGAAAAACGCGGTATTACGGATGATGATTTAAATCGCTTTAAAGCTCAACATGAAGCCAATGAAATTCGTGCACTTCAGAGCGTTTCAGGCAAAGCAAGTAAGTTGGCTTATTACCAAACTTTTACCGGTAATCCTAATTATCTGAAGCAAGACTTGGATCGCTACAAAGCGGTAACCAAAGAAGATGTAATGCGTGTTTTTAATACGTATGTAAAAAATAAACCAGCTGTTATTCTTAGTGTGATTCCTAAAGGAAAATCTGAACTTATTGCCCACCCTGATAACTACAAACGTCCTGAAGTTCCCGCCGGATTTAAAAATGACCTCAGTGAATACGAAAATCTTAAATACAACAAAGGGCAGTATCCGTTTGACCCTTCCTATCGTCCACAACCCGGTCCTAATCCTGTGATTAAATTGCCCGATTATTGGACTACTGAGTTTGAAAATGGCCTTAAGCTCATAGCTACAGAATATGATGAATTACCCGTTGTTGCTATGCGAATTTTATTAGACGGGGGCAAATTGCTTGATGGCATGGATAAAGTGGGGTTAGCCTATCTTACCGCTGACCTGATGAAGGAAGGAACTAAAAATTATACGGCCGAACAGTTGAGTTTGAATTTGGAATTGCTGGGTAGTGATATTGATGTGAGTGCATCTTCAGAGGGAATAGAGATTAGTGTTTTTTCATTGAAAAAGAATTTTGACAAAACAATGGAATACTTAAAAGAAATTATGTTTTCACCTCGTTTTGATGAAGCAGATTTTGAACGTTTGAAAAAAGAGCAGTTAGAAGCCATTGCCAATCAAAAAAATCAAGCCTCTACTATTGCCAATAATGTGCTAAACCGGGTGATGTATGGCGATGAAAGTATTTACAGTATTCCCACTATCGGAACTGAAAAAACCGTTTCATCCATTACCTTAGAAGATGTGAAAAAGTATT
>CALEWF010000190.1 GCA_937925455.1 uncultured Flavobacteriales bacterium
AATAAAACACTACAAAAATTAAAACTAAGGGTATTAGTTGTTCCCAGCCACTACCACCACCTTGCCCGCCGGGGCTGGCCATCAATTCTATAAATAATAATTTCATGGAATTTTAATTTACTTTTTTTCGTTTGATTTTACAAAACCTTTAATGGTAAGGGTTGTAATATTAGGTTGAGTATTGGCAGTAATGGTAACAGTTTTTTCTTGACGTTCCTTTTTGCCATTGGTGTCAAACTTTACCTTGATTTCTCCTGAATTTCCTGGTTTTATTGGGGTTTTAGGATAGTCAGGAACAGTACATCCACAACTTCCTTTGGCATCGAAAATAATCAAGTCGTTTTCTCCGGTATTTTTGAAGGTAAATGTGTGTTCAACCACTTGCCCTTCGATGGCTTCTCCAAAATCATACACCATTTCGTCAAAGGTAATAGCTGCTACTTTTTCTGAATTTTCACCATTGGCAGTATTTGAATTGGTAACAATATTTGTAGTTACCTCTTCTTTCTTTTTGCCTCCGCAGGATACTAGAAAACCTGCCGTAATTAAACTCATCAATACAAATTTTACTTTCATACGCTATGTTCGTTTTAAGTTTTTACTGATTAATTAACCCTCTGCCTGTTTTTACAATGCGATTTTGGGCTCTAAAATCGGCCACTAATTTATCTAAAATTCCATTAACAAAGGCATTGCTTTTGGGGGTACTAAACAGTTTGGAAAGGTCAATATATTCATTTAATGTAACCTTTACAGGTATGGTTGGCATTTCTAAAATTTCTGCAATAGCCATCTTCATCAATATTATATCCATCATGGCAATACGATCTACTTCCCAATTTTGAGCTTTATTGCGTATCATTTCTTCGTATTCGGCTTCGTGAAGAATGGTCTTTCTAAAAAGGGTTAGGCAAAATTCCGTATCCTCTTCTTTGTCTTTAAATAAGGGGATGAGCTTAAGCGGTTTATTTTCTTCTATGCTTTTTAAGGTTTTTACAACGGCGGCATTTACTACGTAAATATCATCGGCCCAATGAATATTCAGTTCCTCATAATAACTTTCGAGCACCTCATCATTAAAAATAAAATTTTCATATACCCACAAGATGAATTTTTTATCGTCGTTCAGGGTAGGATTTTCTTTTTTAAAATAGGCTTTATAGCCGTCAGATAATCGTACTTTTCTGAATATCTTTTGAGGAATATCCAGATTTTTCAGCCAATTGATTTTTTTCTTTTGAAGTAATGTTTGTAGGGATTCGCTGGCATTTAAAGCATTTAGAATGCGGTTTCGTGTAAAATTGGTTTCAGGCATCAAGTCTTCGGGTGTAGGGAAGTATTTGTTTCTGGCTTCTTCCCGTTCGCGATAAGATTCATGCAAAAGTTCGATGCCTAATGCCAGTTGATACAAATAGAGGTCATAAATTTTTTCAATGGAGGTAAGTAAATTTTCTTCTGCTGTTTTGAGCGGAGTATCCGGTGCCTGAAAAAAACTGTAAACGGCTTGTAGGGTCTTAATTCGTAAATGCCTTCTGTTAACCATGTTTAAATTACTTACCTATGAAATTAAAGAACAAATATATTTCCTATAATAATTATAGTGTTTGATTAATTCGGGCTATGGCGTCAATCCTACGTTGTGCTACCTGCATGGCTGCTACCTGCGAACTGATTTGTTGTTCAGAAGATATTTTTAATACTTCTTGCGTAACTTCATAAATAAATTCAGCTTTTTTCATAGCAGCCTGCTTATCGTATCCAGCAATTTCTCCATAAACATTTATAATTCCTCCAGAATTTATGAGAAAATCTGGTGCATAAACAATGCCTTTTTCAAGCACCCTCTTGCCATGGATTGCTTCATTTTTTAATTGATTGTTAGCTCCCCCGGCCACGATTGCGCACTTCAAACGATTTAATGTGTCATCATTCAGTGTTCCGCCCAAAGCACATGGGGCATAAATATCCATGTCCAAATCATAAATTGCATCAGCATCTACTACTTCTACTTTGTATTTAGAGGTACATTCTTTTAAACGATCTTCAAAAATATCGCTTACATATATTATTGCCCCTTCATTTACTAAATGGCCAATTAAATACTGGCCTACATGTCCAGTACCTTGTACCGCTATTTTTTTGCCTTGCAAACTGTCGTTTCCATACACGTATTTGGCAGAAGCTTTCATACCCATATACACGCCATAAGCTGTAACCGGCGAAGGGTCGCCTGAACCACCCAAATATTCAGGCAGTCCAGTTACGTGTTTAGTTTCCATGTGGATAAATTCCATATCACGGGTGCTCATTCCCACGTCTTCTGCAGTGATATATTTTCCGCCCAAACTATCTACAAATTTTCCAAATCGGCGAAGCAGGGCTTCGTTTTTTTGTTTTCTGGAATCGCCAATGATTACAGCTTTTCCACCTCCCAAATTCAACCCGGCAATCGCTGATTTAAAGGTCATTCCACGGCTTAAACGCAACACATCTTCCAATGCTTCTGCATCGGTGGCATAATGCCACATACGGGTTCCGCCCAAGGCAGGTCCTAATACGGTATTATGTATTCCAATAATAGCTTTTAGTCCGGTTGCTTCGTCTTGGCAGAATACAATCTGCTCATGCCCCATAGCTTTCATGTCGTTCAACACATTTAATTCAGCGGGGGCAGATTTTACAGCTGTTTCCATGTTTATTGTAGAATTAATTGAACACTTCTTTTTTTCGTACTTTTGCCGTTGGTAATTGGTAAAACGATGGCAAACATACACATTTTTTGCTTTTCGGCTAAAAACTGTTATTGTTGGTTTAACTCATAGTTTTTATTCTATTGAAGTCGCTGCTGGTTTTAAATAAGTATTTTTTACGCTATAAGTACCATTTTTTCTTAGGCATATTGTTTATTACAATATCCAATGTATTTGCTATTTATCCGGCAGCCATTATTCGCCAGGCATTAGATGAAGTAATGGATGGGGTTAACACGTTGCAGTTGTTTGAAAATTCATCCTTGCGTTCAGAAGTTGTTGAAAATATTGGTAATGGACTGTTTTATTTTTCAGTCATCATTATCAGCATGGCATTGCTCAAGGGGTTGTTCATGTTTTTTATGCGACAAACCATCATCGTCATGTCACGCTTGATTGAATATGATATGAAAAATGAAATTTATGAGCATTATCAAAAACTTACGCTTTCGTTTTACAAGCGAAATAGTACCGGAGACCTAATGAATCGTATCAGTGAAGATGTGAGCAGGGTTCGTATGTACATTGGCCCTGCTATTATGTATAGTATCAACCTGTTGGTATTGTTTATATTGGTTATTTATACCATGATTAGTGTAAACCCTAAACTAACCCTTTTTGTGTTAATGCCTTTACCCATCTTATCGGTTGCGGTTTATTTGGTAAATAGTACTATTCTTCGCAAAAGCGAAGAGGTACAAGCTAAACTATCTGCTCTGAGCAGTTTTGTACAGGAAGTATTTTCCGGCATACGTATTTTAAAAGCGTATAACCGAATAAACATCATGGGTTTTCGATTGGAAGAAGATGCTGATGACTACAAAGAAAAAAACCTGTCGTTAGTGAAATTCAATGCCATTTTTTTTCCGCTTATTATGCTACTTATAGGTATTAGCACATTGATTGTGGTATGGGTAGGAGGCATGGAAGTGGCACGTGGTGCCATTTCGCCCGGAGTTATTGCCGAATTTATTATTTATGTGAATATGCTTACCTGGCCGGTGGCATCTATCGGTTGGGTTACTTCTATCATTCAGCGGGCAGCAGCTTCACAATTACGTATTAATGAATTTTTACAAACTCAACCCGAAATTGTTTCCGAATCACTTCCTGCTTATTCTATACAAGGTGATATTGAATTCAAACAGGTTAGTTTTACTTACCCGGATACAGGTATTACAGCTATTAAAAATGTTTCATTTTACATTCCTGCCGGAAAAACATTGGCAATATTAGGTAGAACAGGGGCTGGTAAATCAACTATAGCCCAATTGTTAATGCGTTTTTATGATGTTTCGGAAGGACAAATTTTAATTGATGGAAAAGATATCCGGCAGCATGATTTGAATGTGCTACGAAACAACATGGGCTATGTGCCTCAGGATGTGTTTTTATTTTCTGATACCATTCGAAATAACATAATATTTGGATTACACAACCAAGTATCATCCCAAGTAAGTGATGAACAAGTCATTCAGGCAGCCAAAGATGCCGATATTCATGAGAATATCATGCGGTTTCCCGAACAGTATGAAACCCGCATCGGTGAACGAGGCATTACCTTATCTGGCGGCCAAAAACAGCGTATTTCCATTGCCCGTGCCATTATTAAAAATCCCCGTATTTTAATATTTGATGATTGCCTCTCGGCAGTAGATACAGAAACAGAAGAAAAAATTTTGAAAAACCTGATGCGATTGATGCAGGATAAAACCACCTTACTTATTTCTCACCGCATTTCTACCGTAAAAACAGCTGACCATATTCTTGTATTAGATGAAGGTAATATTGTGGAAGAAGGAACCCATGAAAGCTTAATGAACTTAAAAGGAGTTTATTATGATTTATTTCAAAAACAAATTAAAGAGGATAAAATAGATGTGGTACTTTGAAAAATAAAAGAGAAACTAACTTTATTTGCTGATTTATAGGGGCTACCGCATGTTTCTCCACCTCATAGGGGGGGCGAATTCACCCGCTGTCCCGTCTGCTGCGGATGGGAGTGGAAAGCCCGCAGGGGCGAATGCCGCAACGCAAGGAGCAGCGGGGCTGAGGGCACGAAGCCCCCGCTGCGACTATGCGATGCGTGCATGAGCCCTGAGGACTTGGAACGGACAGCCGCTTCAAGCAGCCAATATACTCTAATGACAATTTGGGGATTAAAAAACATC
>CALEWF010000191.1 GCA_937925455.1 uncultured Flavobacteriales bacterium
CCCAAATTATGCAATAGAAAACCGGATATAATGCAATGTCATTTTCATTTCTGAATTAAAGCCGATTATATGAAGTAACCACCTGGGTTCAACCAATTATTTTGCTTCAATTGCAATAACTCTTATTTCAGGTGTTTTTAATTGGCTTATTTATTTGTGTTCTCTGTGGTGAAAAATTTAACCACCAAGAACACAGAGATACACGATGAACACAAAGAAAATGAAAGTAAAAACACACAGTATTCCTTTGTGTTCTCTGTGGTTATTTATGTAACAGTGGCTACGTAGGTTTTTTGTCTTTACGGATGCCTTAGGAAAATTTCTAATGCAGAATTTGGGTTTAACCCTGTTGGCAAGTGCCCTGTAAATTTATAGTTTGTTAGAATTTCTTTCAATTTAAAATTCATAAAACTTGCAAGGAATCCTTAAAAAATCTTTATCTATGACAAACAGAAAAAGTCTAAAGACTTTTAGGGATTATTGCTTGCACCTACACTTACAAGCTTCACAAGCTTGCTGTGTTTCAAAACCTTTTGAACTACATCCCGAATAACTGATTTTAATACATTTATTAGATTCTTCGTCAAAAAACCATCGCTCAAAATACACTGTACATGTTTCTCCCTGAGGTAATTTTTCAGCACAAATTCCTTGTGGTGATGGGCAGTAACAACAAGAACTAAATATTAACACACATATATTAAACATCACCCCATATAATAAACGCATAACAAAGAATTGATTTAGGTTAGTTTAACTCAATTGCTAAATGTATTCTGTATAATTGATGAAATTGCAGCTTTCGATCTTCAGAAAGAACTTAGTACACTATTCTTAATTCATCCAAAAATAAAAAAATCCGGAATTTTCCGGACTTTTTTATTTCTATTTAATAAACAAACTCGAAATTTTATTTTATTCTTTTACTTCGGCTAGCAACGCATCTAATTCTTCTTCACTAAGGTTATCCAAGTCACCAATCATTGCTCCACTGGAAATTACTTTATCCATAACGATAGATGCCAACTGAGTTACATTGGGCCCGCTAAGCAATTCCATGGTGCTCACATCCACTCCAAATCGGGCTGAAATGGCTCTGCCTAACTCTACAGCAATGAGTGAATCCACTCCTAGGAAGTTAATTCCACGTGATTTGTCAATCTTCTCTACAGAAAGTTTCAATACACGGGCTAACTCTTCTGCTACGGCGTTTTCCAAATAAGCCGTACGCTCATTCTCAGCAATTACTGATAATTCAGCGGCAAATTCATGCACTTTGCTTGCACCGCCGGCCGCCGAACCTTTACTTTCAGCCAATTGCTTAAAGCGGGATGATTGCGCACTCTTTTGATTGATGCTGCTCCAGCGAGCCCAATCTACATCAAACATACCTACTTGCACCGGAGTATTTTCAATCACTGCAGCCAGGCCTTCTAAGGCTTCCTGGGTTGTAAACCCGTAGATTCCTCCGCTTTCAAGAATGGCGGTTACATTGGCATCACGAGCTGCTACCCCAACTTCACCTAATACTCCCAAATTGATGGTTGTAGCCTGCATGCCATTTGCCCTACGGAAATGAGCAAACTGATCCAAGAATGTATTGGATGATACATAGTTGGCCTGACCACTATTTCCAATCAGTGCAGAAATAGAAGAGAAAGAAACAAAGAAGTCTAGCGGTATATCCTTGGTGTATTTATGCAAATTCAAAACTCCCCCCACTTTAGCTTGGTAGGATGTGATGAAGCGGTCGCGATTCATATCCACAATAAATCCGTCATCCAACACCACCGCTCCATGAATAATTCCTTTGAGTGGAGGCATTTCCGCTTTAATTTTTTCCACCACCTTGGCCACAGTCTCTTCGTTGGTAATATCTATTGGTTCGGCATATACCTTAGTTCCCATAGCCTCCATTTTGCGGATTGCTTCTTTGGCTTCTTCACTTTTAGCTCCGCTTCGGCTGGCAAGTACCAATTGTTTTACTCCTTTTGATGATAACCACTGGGCTATTTGCAACCCAAAACCTCCGGTTCCTCCCGTAATCAGGTATGTTGCATTGGTATCAAGCTGTTTTTTCTGAGCTTTCACCGGAACTTCTACTTCCTGATCACGGAAGTTGATAACCACCTTACCTATGTGTTTGGATTGAAGCATGAAATTAAATGCTTCTACCGCATCTTTGGCATCAAACAGATGTGTATTTACAGGTTTGAATACCCCTTCTTCGTAGAATTTTTCAATATCGCGGTGTATTTGTTGTACCACCTGCGGACGCTCCATCATCAATCGGTCAACGTCAATACCATGGAAGGTAATGTTATTGTTGAATTGCTGCATGGGCAGGCCATTGTTTTCGGTAATATCACGCTTTCCAATCTCCACAAAACGCCCATACGGCGCCAGCAATTCAAACGATTGATACAACGATTCTCCGGCAATAGCATTTAAAACAACATCCACCCCATACCCATTGGTATCCTCTTTAATTTGCTTCACATAATCCAGCGAGCGGGAATCATAAACATGTTTTATTCCCAATTTACGTAAGTATTCACGCTTCTCTTCACTACCGGCTGTAGTATAAATTTCAGCCCCTACATATTGTGCATATTGAATGGCTGCCAAGCCTACTCCTCCTGTACCGTTATGAATCAGAATTTTTTCACCTTTCTCCAACTGTGCCCGATTTCGCAAGCTATACAAAACAGTCATATAAGGCACTACCATCAAGGCATCTTCAAACTTAATATGCTTGGGTTTGCGCAGATAGTAAGTTGGCACAGAAACAACATACGAACGTAAACAACCTTCGGGGGCAGCCAAAATGATTTCTTCGCCCACCTTAAAGTCTTTCACGTTAGAACCTACGCGGGTAATCACCCCAGCCGCTTCGTGACCTATATTGCGCTCATAATATGAACCTTTTGTAGCTTTTTCTGAAAGTTGGCCAATTACTTTTAATCCATCTTTCAGGTTCAAACAAGCGGCATAATTTCGGATTTCAATTTCATCCGGCGCTAATTCCGGCTTACGTTCAAACTCATCATAATATAAGCTGTCTAAACGACCAATCTGACCCACTTCAAGTGATACCGGCGTATCGGTAGTAACCTTTTTCTTTTCGCCACTCTGTTTGCCTAACGATGCTACCTGCAATACCCGGCTGAAACGGCGATTGCCACGAATGGCTACGTCTTCTTCTTTATTACCGGAAACAATCTCTTGGGCCAGCAATTCAAATTCTCCGTCTGTGGGTGTTTGATTCAAATCAATAGTTTTGGGGGTTACATTAGGATTTTCATTGCCAATTAAATGATTTAATCCCCAGAACGCAGATGTTTCTAAAGACAATCCCTTATCTCCTTCTGTTACCACCTGTACACCACGTGTAACTATCACCAATCGCACCTTATCTGCCGGACGGTTCTTAGACAATGCCTTGGCAATGTAAACTACCGGCATAGTTTGATCTACTGCTTGTTCATATGTAATATCAGCACCCTTACCGCTTGTTTCTAAGCTCCAAGTGTATAACACATGGCTGTATGCATCGGCAGCAAACAACTTATGATAATCCTCTTCATTTGCTGAATTGATAGACAACAAGCCTTCATCATTTACATAACTGTCGCCTTGGGTTACTATGGTAAAATCAATCCCTTTCTCATTCAATGCCTGCAACAATTCTATGTTATCATAATCTCCAAACACTAAGTATTTGCCGGCAGCATTGGCTGTATCATTAGCAGCAAGCGGCTCCAGTTCTTTCCAAGCATATTCATAAAACCAATTATCTATTTTATTGGTGTCATCCCCTTTGCTGCTGTTAATGGCCTGACAAGTAATGCCTTCCAAAGAAACCATTACATCACCGTTATCATCGAAAAGAATAAGGTCTCCGGTAATGGTGTTATCTGTTACTTCGGTTATTTTACACCAACTCCAACATTCATTAAGTGGACTGGTGTAGAAGATGACTTCGTCTATGGATACAGGAACAAACGGATTGGGATTATTGCTGGTATCACCCACAATAGCTACCATCGATTGGAATCCAGAATCAAGAATGGTAGGATGAAGAAGATAGCCATCTTTGTTCCTGATGAGCGAAATATCTCCTTCAATTTTAACCAACACTTCATTTTGTCCTTTATGAATTTCTTTAACTCCTTGGAACCAAGGCCCGTAATTTAATCCTCGGCCCGAAAGCTTAGTATAAAACTCCTTAGCATCAGCAGAAACCGAACAACGTTTCCGGATATCTGCAAATGGAACCTTCGGAACTGTTCTTGAAATAGTATCCTTCAGCAATCTTCCGCTGGCATGCAACGTCCAGGGTGAATTGTCTTCCCGAAAACGGCTGTAAACACTGTAACGTTTTGTTTGCGGGTTGTAGGTGGTATGGAACATCTGAATGCGTTTTTCATCCACCACCAACACTTGATTAAATTCTAAATCCTGAAGTGTACAAGCTGAAACACCAAATTCTTTTTCATGCAAGGCAAGCCCGGCCTCAACATAAGCGGCACCCGGAATTACGGTCATGCCTTCAATCTTATGGTCATCCATCCAAGGCATGAAGTACCGGTTAATTTCGACCTCCCAAGCAGGATTGGGCATCCGCATGTTGTTATTCATGAATACATGGCCAGGCACTCCGTGTTTGTCTTCAATAGAAGCCAGCGACTCCTGCCAGTAAACATCCTTATCCCAGGCATAGGTTGGAATTTTAATGAATTTTCCACCTTCGGTAAATACATTCCAGTTAATGGAAACTCCTAACGTGTGTAATGTACCCAAGGAGTTAATCATGGTAAACAGTTCCGGATCGCCACGACGCAGCGAAGGAACGGTAAACCCTTTACGCTCTGCTGAGGACAAACACTCGTTAATATTGGTTCGAAGCACAGGATGTGGCCCAACTTCGAGGAAAATAGCATATCCATCATTTACAATGGCTTGCGCTGCTTTAGCAAAACGCACCGGCTGACGCACATTTTTCCACCAATATTCATTATTAAACTCGGTACCATTCATAATGGTTCCGGTAACGGTAGAGTATAAAGGAATATTCGCCTTTTGCGGATTTACAGATTTCAGCGATTCAAGCAGCTCTTTTTCCAGTGGATCCATTTGGTAACTATGGTAAGCCACCTCCACGGTGAGCATTTTATTAAAGATATTTTGCGGAGTTAATACTGCGCTAATTTTCTCTAACGCAGCACGGGTTCCGGCAATGGTTACACCATTGAAAGAATTGATAGCCGCTATAGAAATTTCATTTTGTAAGCCCTGTTCACGAATAAGTTTATCTGCCGCTTCTTCACCTAATCCAATGGCCAGCATGGTTCCTTGGCCTGCCGTCATTTGCTGGCAGCGACTGCGGTGATAACTTACCAAAACGCCTTCTTCCAGCGTCAGAGCACCCGAAACATAGGCTGCAGGCACTTCACCCACAGAATGGCCCACCACTGCGTCCGGTTTAACCCCCCAGCTTGCCCACAAATTAGTCAATGCTGCCTGAATAAAAAAGTTTGCGGGCTGTGCAACGGCTGTTTCATTCATCCGAGACTCCGCTTCAGGCTTCATCATTTCTTCAAGCAACGACCATCCGGCAATTTTTTTGAAAATCTCGTCGCAACGGTCTATCGTATTTTTGAATACCGGCTCCTTGTTGTATAACTCTCGACCCATAGCCCACCACTGTGGCCCCATTCCGGTATATACATATACCAACTTCTTGTTTTCTTGCGCCTGATTATAGGTTACACCACCTAAAGCTTCACCATTGGCATAGGCTTCCAGTTTTTCAATCAACTCTTCACGATTCCCGGCCACAATGGTGATTCGGTTAATGTGATGTGTACGGCGATGTGCCAAGGTATAAGCAAAATCTGTAAGCGAAACAGGGTTATTCTTTAAATAATCAGCATACTTTCTACATATTCCTTTAAGAGCATTATCACTTTTCGCCGAAACCGGAAATAAATACAACTCTTTGTTATCAACAGCTTTTTTATTCTCCAGTGCCTTTAAATAATCTCTGGGTGGTTGTTCCAGCACCATGTGCCCATTAGTACCACCATAGCCAAAGGAATTAATGGATGCCAAAAGCGTTTCGTTATCATCAAACGTTTCAAGTTTTAAAGGAACTTTTAACGCTAATTCGTCGAAATTAATTTGGGAGTTTGCTTTTTTGAAATGCAAATGTGGCGGAACCTGGCGTTTGTTTAACACCAATGCAGATTTTATTATCCCTGCAACTCCGGCAGCAGCTTCCAAATGACCAATATTGGTTTTTACAGACCCAACAAAAACTTTATCTTCCTTGCTCCGACCTTCTTTTAATACATTGTTTAAGGCCGTAATTTCTACTGGGTCTCCGGCTTTTGTTCCGGTTCCGTGAGCTTCTACAAACCGAATCTGACTAGGATTTATTCCAGCCTTAGCATATACTTCACGAATTAATGCTTCTTGTGCTTCTGGGTTAGGAACGGTAATACCATTTGTAGCTCCATCCTGATTAGAACCAGTAGCACGTACACAAGCATATATATAGTCGCCATCTTCAATAGCTTTCTTTAATGGCTTAAATAGTACCACCCCGGCACCTTCTCCACGTACATATCCGCCGGCATCTTCATCAAACGCTTTACAACGGGCATGCTTAGATAAGAATTGTCCTTTACTCATGGCAATCGGATACTCCGGACGCAACATCACGTTCACCCCTCCGGCTACCGCCATTTCACTTTCTCCTGACCAAATACTCATGCAGGCATAGTGCGCAGCAACCAATGCAGAAGAACAAGCCGTATCAATAGTTAAAGACGGACCTCTTAGGTCAAATGAATAGGAAATACGGTTTGACAACATCACCATGGTTGATGAGGTTGCCGTATGTTGACCTATCAAATCCCGGTTAAGCACCCCCAACTGTTGCATTTTATTATCTAAACAGAAGCCTCCGATAAATACCGCAGTTGCAGAGCCACGTAGTTTGTCTTCGGTTAACCCGGCATCCTCAAAAGCTTCCCAGGTTGACTCCAAAAGCAAACGTTGCTGCGGATCTAAAATAGCAGCCTCCCGGGGAGACATTCCAAAAAACAATGGGTCAAACTCATCTAATTTTACCTTTAAAAAACCCATTTGAGGTTGATGGGTTTTACCTGGCCGGTCAGTGTCCGGATCATAAAACCGTCTCATATCCCAACGGTCTTCGGGAACGTCAATAATACAATCGGTTCCTTCGGCTAAAAGTTTCCAAAAATGTTCCGGATCTGCGGCACCACCTGGAAAACGAAGCCCCATACCAACTATGGCTATGGGTTCATAGGTTAAACTTGACGATTTATTCATACGTAATTAACACACTAAATGCCCAACAGGGCTATAATTAAGTTGCAAAAATATAACGAAATTATGTAGTTTAAAAACGATGCCGGGCATCTAGGCTGGCTAAAGCTGTAATCTTTTGACTATTAACCGCTTATTCTGCCCCACACACGGCAATTAACAATAATTGTAAACATCGGCATCCCACCTAGGGATACATTTGTCTAATTTTGTTCGGATAAACCTTAAAAATATGTTTGTAAAACAAATATATACAAGCTGCCTTTCTGAAGCATCTTATTTTATAGAATCAGAAGGTGAAGCAGCCGTAATAGACCCCATTCGGGAAAGCGATATTTATCTTGAACTTGCCAAAGAACGAGGTGCAACGATTCGGTATATTTTTGAAACCCATTTCCACGCCGATTTTATTTCTGGCCATCTAGAACTGGCTGAACGTACCGGAGCCACGATTGTTTTTGGCCCGGAGGCGCAAACCGGATACCGATCATACATTGCCAAAGATCAGGAAGTGTTTTCGTTAGGGAAAATTACCTTGGTGGCTTTACACACCCCAGGGCACACCCCAGAATCCACTTCGTTTTTATTGAAGGACGAATATAGCAAAAACTATGCCATCTTCACGGGCGATACCCTATTTATTGGCGATGTGGGTAGGCCGGATTTGGCAGTTAAAAGCAATCTCACCGAAAGAGATCTGGCAGGCATGTTATACAACTCCATCCATGAAAAAATCATGCCATTAGAAGATGAAGTGTTGGTTTATCCTGGCCATGGACCAGGTTCTGCTTGTGGCAAAAACATTGGTAAAGAAACCTGGAGTACCTTAGGCCAACAACGTAAAACCAATTATGCTTTACAGCCCATTTCCAAAGAAAAATTCATAGAAATACTAACAGATGGTATTATTGCTGCTCCGGAATATTTTAGCATCGCAGCGAATATTAATAAAAGCGGCTATTTGCCTTTAGAAAACATTATAAATAGGGCTCTTAAGCCTTTAAATTTTGACGAGCTTAAATTTTTAATTGATTCTGGCTGTCAAATCCTTGACACAAGAGATCCCAATGATTTTGAACGTGGGTTTATCGGGGGCTCAGTGAATATTGGTTTAAACGGGCAGTTTGCCATTTGGGCGGGAACCTTACTTGATTATTTTATCCCTACCGTACTGGTTTGTGACCACAGCAAAGAACGTGAAGCCATGATTCGTTTAGCAAGGGTTGGATTTGAAAATGTAGTTGGATATTTAGAAGGAGGATTTGACGCTTGGAAAAATGCCGGTGGCCATATTCAAAGTATTGCTTCTACAGACCCGTCTGATATGAAAGGGTATCTTGACCAGCAATACGAAATACTGGATGTGCGCAAACCCGGTGAATTTGAAGCAGGGCATGTTAAAGGCGCTACAAATATTCATCTGCAAATCCTGGAAAAAGAAATAAACCGGTTAGATAAAAACAAAAATTATTTAGTGCATTGTGCTGGGGGATACCGTTCAATGATTGCTTGTTCTATTATGAAAAAGCACGGTTTTAGAAACATCATAAACATCTACCGCGGGTTTAACGGGATTCAGGAATCTGCCGGTGTTGAATTGGAAGCCGGAACTTGTGAAACAACACGAATAATGCAAAAACTACAGGCATGAAAACAAATAAAAAACAACTGATATTTTATTTCCTAGGGGGCATGATAGGTGCTATGGGTGGATATTTATATTGGAAACTCATAGGGTGTAAAGGCGGAAGCTGCCCCATTTGGTCAAGCCCTTGGAAGAGTACGCTGGCCGGATTAATATTGGGTGCCTTAGGCGGTGGTTCGCTTTATGATTTAATTGATTACGTACAAAAGAAAAAACAACATCCTACTCCATAATAGTTCCGTGGAAAAAATAAAAAGAACTCCAAACAGGCTGATCCATGCATCCAGCCCGTACCTTTTACAACATGCTTACAATCCGGTTGATTGGTTTGCTTGGGGAGAAGAAGCATTAGAAAAAGCGAAAAGAGAAGACAAACTGTTAATTGTCAGTATTGGATACTCTGCTTGCCATTGGTGCCATGTGATGGAACGGGAATCATTTGAAAATGAAGAAGTGGCTCATTTAATGAACCGTTATTTTGTTTCGATAAAAGTGGACCGGGAAGAGCGGCCAGACCTTGATCACCTGTACATGAATGCTGCCATGATTGTTTCGCAGCGGGGCGGGTGGCCGCTTAATGCTATTGCTCTTCCAGATGGTAAACCTGTTTTTGCCGGCACATACTTTAGAAAAGAACAATGGATGCATATCCTAAATCATTTTGCCCGGCTTTATAAAGAGAATAAAGAGGATTTGATTGAAATTGCCCATCGCATCAATAAAGGTATCTATCAATATGACGAAGCTGTATTAAGCGGAAACACAGAGCACTCATTTAAAACTGAAGATTACAAAAGTGCCGTGAACAAAACGCTACAACAAATTGATTTCTTGGAAGGTGGGATGGATAAATCGCCGAAATTCCCCATGCCGGTAATTTTTAAATTCTTGTTACAGGCCGCTTTTTTAAATAAAAACGATAAAGCAAAAAAAGCTGTAACAATTACGCTTACCAGAATGTATCAAGGTGGGATTTTCGACCAAGTAGGTGGCGGTTTTGCCCGATATTCAACCGATGAGCACTGGCTGGTTCCACACTTTGAAAAAATGTTGTACGATAATGCCCAGCTTGTAAGTTTGTATGCCGAAGCATGGGCTTTTACTAAAAAGCCTCTTTACAAGCACTGTATAAACCAAACTATTTCCTTTGTAGAACGAGAATTAAAAAGTAATTCTGGAGGTTATTATTCAGCACTGGATGCTGACAGCGAAGGAGAAGAGGGGAAGTTTTATGTTTGGTCATATCAGGAAATTGAATCGCTTTTAGGGAAAGATTTTCCCTGGTTTTGTGCCTATTATGGGGTAGAACCCTACGGTAATTGGGAAGGAAAAAACATCCTTCATGTACAGGCCGAAAACGATATCGGTTTTGCCAACGAATGGGGATTTACTCCGGAAGAATTTGCTAAAAAAAAAGAACATTGCCTCAATATTTTACTAAAAGCACGGGAAAAACGGATTAGGCCATCGCTGGACCACAAAATTCTAACCGGTTGGAATGCTTTGTTACTACGCGGGTATGCTGATGCAGCTAGATACATAAAAGATGAAAAATATACTCGGCTTGCAATTTCGTTAGCCGAATTTTTAAATACCCGTGCCATCCATGAAAACAAAGTAAAGCGACTGCTACACGAATCTAAATTTTTTCCTGGTTATCTGGATGATTATGCAGCATTGTCCGATGGTTTTTTAGCTACTTACCAGCTAACCGGCAACGAATATTGGCTTCTCCGTGCTTATGATATTGTGTCTTGGGCCGTAAATGATTTTTTTGATGCAGAATCTGGATTTTTCTTTTTTACTCCGGAATATGCAGAAAAGCTACCAAACCGGCTAAAAGAACTTTCTGACAATGTAATTCCAGCTTCAAACAGCATGATAGCTCATCTTTTATATGACCTAGGGTGTTATTGGGGAAACGCTGAATGGATAGAACGGGCAAAAAAAATGCTTCAGCATATTTTAAATGGAGCTTCAAGCCAGTGGCCCTACCATGCAAATTGGGCCATGTTGTTGGGCAAAATCACGCATGGTAATGTTCAACTCATAATATCCGGACGAAACGGACAAGATGCTTTTAATTCCTTTAATAGCCTATACCAGCCCTTGATATTGCCGGGATTGGTTACACATGCAGAATCTGCCATCCCATCATTTAAAAATAGGTTTACAAATGAACAAGAAACAGTGTTTTATATTTGTCAGGGCGAACAATGTGGGCTACCGATTTACACTGCTAATGAAGCACTTTTACAAATCAGTAACTTGATAAAATAGCAGCCACTAACCATGAATAAACCCTGGTACAAAGAATGGTTTAATTCTCCTTATTACCATTTGCTATACAGACATCGGGACAATAAAGAGGCTAAACTTTTTCTTGATAATCTTACAAAGGCGCTTCATCTTACATCAGCACATCATATTTTAGATTTAGCCTGTGGACGGGGAAGACACTCCATCTATTTAAACAGCCTTGGGCTTGAAGTTACCGGTGTTGACTTATCAGAAGCAAATATCCGTTACGCAAGCCAATTTCAAAACAAACGCCTGCATTTTGTAATTCACAACATGAAAGAAGTGTATAAACCACAAGCTTTTGATGTAATATTAAACCTATTTACCAGTTTCGGATATTTTGATACTGACGAAGAGAACCAACAAGTAATTTCTGCCGTATATTTCATGCTAAAGCCTGGCGGGTTGTTTGTATTAGATTATTTAAATCCCCAATCCATTAAATTCGATGAAGGAATAAAAGAACTTGAAATAGATGGTGTGCTATTTCGAGTTACAAAGAATCTTGTAAAAGACTTAATCATCAAAGAAATTGAAGTAATTGACGGAAAAAATCACTATTTCTACCATGAAAAAGTAAAATGCTACACGGCCAACCATCTTTGTAAAATGATAGAAAATGCGGGAATGAAGGTTTTGCAGCTATATGGCAATTACCAATTAGCTACCTTTAACCCCGCTCACTCAGATAGAATAATTATTGTTTCAACCCGATGATGTACGAATATCTACTGGCTGTTTTGTTTTTAATCTTAGTTGTATTACTGAGTGGTGGCATGATGTGGTGGATACGTATTACCCAAAAACAACTAAAATTGCTCCTGTCTTTTAGTGCAGCCTACCTGCTTTCCATTACATTTTCTACGATACTTCCTGAAGTTTTTAAACACGGTAACAATGTAAAACATCATTCCATAATAATTCTTGGAGGTTTTTTTCTCCAAATTATCTTGGAAGTATTTTCTCATGGAATAGAGCATGGACACTACCATATACATTCTGAAAAATCAGCTGTAAGTTATGTTTTACCTCTATCCTTCAGTCTTTATCTCCATTCGTTCATAGAAGGGTTACCCTTACACGGTACCAATCCCTTTGACAATCTTGTATATTGGGGAATCATTTTACATAATATACCCATTGCTTTTGCTTATGTAACGCTGATGTTGGGTTTAGGTGTTTCAAAAAAATTATCCTGGATTTTTCTTGGCATATTCTCTATAACTACACCCATGGGCTGGCTTGCAGCCTCTTTTCTTTCAAATTTTGATAGCATTCTTAACATTCATGGTTGGGCATTATCCATTTCGGTAGGCATCTTTCTTCATATTTCCACCACCATTATCTTTGAAACCACCGAAAACCACCGATACAACCTACAAAAACTTATTACCATTCTTTTAGGGTTTGTGCTTGGATTGCTACCCATGATGATTTACCCATAAAGGGTTTTTTTTACCCAAAATTGTCAATAGGTAATGATAACAGGCTGCTTAAGCGGCTGTCCGTTGCAAGTCCTCGGGGCTCAGCCACACATTGCATCGGGGTAGCGGTGTCTTCGTGCCCTCAGCCCCGCTACCCCGTGCACTGTGGGCTTCGCCCCTGCGGGCTTTCCACTTCCATCCGCAGCAGTCGGCCCCGCAGGGGCGGATGATTTGAAAATGAATTAATGGGAAGATAAGATGATGCGTTGTATTCACAATTGAACATTGGTGCTATCTGTGAATCCACCCCTACAAAGCGGACAAACACTCGGTAGCTCCACTGGATAAATATGAATGTAATATTCTAATGACGTTTTGGGTTAATTTTTATTAACATCCATTGATTACAGAAAAAGGGGCATTGAACCCTTTTTGTATTTTTGCGGTAAATAAAATATAACAAAATAATATGAATCCATCTGGCAATGAATTTAAGCCCACCACATTCTTCGAATATATTTTAACCTATCATCGAGGAACTTTTGCAACTATTTTTTTAATTCCACTGAGTGTTACCTATGGATTTTTTGAAAAGATTACTAATAAGTTAAAATTTTTATTTTACAGTGCACCCAAGGCACACAACAAGAAAGTTCAAAAAATTCAAGAACAAATTAAGATATGGGCACAAAGCGGGTCTAATCAAAAACTTTGTACAGCCCGCAGTGGATGGAAAACCATGAGCGAATTGGTTCCGGCTTATAAGAAAACTTCTCATTTAATTCAGTTGAATTTAGTTGATATATTAGGTATAGATGAGCAAAAGCAAACCGTAAAGGTGGAACCGTTAGTAAATATGGGGCAAATAAGCCGATATTTATTAAAACGCGGTTGGACCTTGCCGGTAATCCCTGAATTGGATGATTTAACCGTAGGAGGGTTGATTATGGGATTTGGTGTAGAAGGTAGTAGTCATAAGTATGGATTGTTTCAATACATTGTAGTATCCATGGATATAGCTACTGCCGATGGAAATATCATTCATTGTTCTGCAAATGAAAATGCTGAATTATTTTACTCTATTCCCTGGTCGCATGGAACGTTGGGTTTTTTGGTGATGGCCGAATTGAAAATTATTCCGGCTACACCGTTTGTAAAGTTGCATTATCAACCATTAGTTGGTAAAGAGAACATCTTTGAAGCCTTTGAAAATGCCAGCCGAAATACCACAGAAAATGATTTTGTGGAAATGTTGATGTATTCCAGAGAAAAAGCCGTGTTAATGACCGGAAAAAGAGTGAATAAAACAGATACTGATGGAAAGGTAAATAAAATAGGTAACTACTATAAACCCTGGTTTTATAAGCATGTTGAAACATACTTACACAAAAATAAAAGTGGAGTAGAATATATTCCGTTAATCCATTATTATCACCGGCATACGCGGAGCTTATTCTGGGAAATGAGTGAAATTATTCCTTTTGGTAATAAACCCTTGTTTCGCTGGTTGCTTGGATGGGCATTACCACCGCGATTGGCTTTACTAAAATATTTTGAATCAGATACCACCCGAAGGCTTCGTGAAAAATATCACATGGTGCAAGATATGTTGATGCCAATAAGTTTATTAAATGAGTCGCTGGATTATTTTGATGAGCATATAAAAATTTATCCGTTATGGGTATGCCCAATGCTGGTAAAACAATCGCCTGAAAATATTGGAATGATTAAACCATACCAAAAGCCTGATGGAAGCCTGGATGAGTTGTTTGTAGATATTGGTGCTTATGGTACATCAGCCAAGCCCGGATTTGATGGAATAGAAGAATTAAAAAAACTGGAACAATTTGTAATCAACCATCATGGGTATCAGGCAATGTATGCCCGAACTACAATGACCAAGCAAGACTTTAGAAAAATGTTTGACCATACGGTGTATGATAAATTGCGTAGAGAAATTCCGTTAACAGAAAAGGCATTCCCAGAAATATTCGATAAACTAGGTGGAAGAGCTAGAATTTCGCCGGCTGAGTATAAAAAAATGAAGGCTACGGAGCAATCAGCTTAAAGCCTATTCCGTGCACTACCTGAATTTTGATGTCTTCGTCTTCGCTCAGGTATTTTCTTAGTTTTGAAATAAATACATCCATGCTTCTGCCGGTAAAGTAATCATCTTTTCCCCACACTGATTTTAAAAGAACTTCCCGTGTTACTACCTCATTTTTGTGTAAGCATAGTAATCGCAAAAGGTGGGCTTCCCGCTCTGTAAGGTGTCTTGATTCACCATTAAGTTGTAAGGAATAATCAGGGAAGTTAAAAACATATTTTCCCAACTCAAAAATATCCTTCTTTGTTTTATTAGAGTTTAATACTCCTGATCGCTTCAATATGTTTTCAACCCGCAATAACAGTTCTTCGGTTGAAAATGGCTTGGTAATATAATCGTCAGCCCCTATTTTAAGACCTTTTATCCGGTCTTCTGATAATGATTTAGCCGTCAAAAAAATAATAGGTACATCTTTATTTACTTTGCGAATAAAATCAGCCACTTCAAAGCCATCTTTTTGAGGCAGCATAACATCCAAAATGCAGAGGTCATAGCTATCGGTTCCAAATTTTTGAATGGCTGTTTGTCCATCCATGCAATGACGAACAACGTAACCGTTATCTTCCAGTAAATCTTTAATTACAAAGCTTAAATTACTGTCATCTTCTACATACAGAATTTTAATGGATGCTTGTTGGTTCATAGGTTTTTGGTTCTATTGTTTTTAAAAATATTCTAAAAATCGTGCCAACACCCAGGGTACTTTCCAACTCAATTTTCCCTTGATGTAACTGAATGATTTTTTTTACATAACTCAATCCTAATCCAAATCCTTTTACATTATGAACATTTCCCGTAGGTACCCGATAAAATTTTTCAAAAATTAATTTTTGTTGTTCGGTTGGAATACCTATGCCGTTATCTTCCACTTCAACGATAAGCAGATGATTTTTATTTTTTGTTCGGATAATGATCTGCGGATTTTCTTTACTGTATTTTAGGGCATTATCCATCAGGTTAAACATTACATTGGTTAGGTGGTCAATGTCGCCCTGGATCATATATTGCGAGGCATTTAATTCTAGTTGGATAATGCCTTTTCTTTCATCAGCACGAATTTTGATTTTTTCAGTTACATCTTTGATTAATGAGTGATAGTCAACCGGATTTTTATTAAGTTTCGTTCGGGTAGAATCAAGGAATGCAATGTTTAAAATTTGATCAACTTGTGATTTTAGGCGGGCGCTTTCATCTTTGATTATTCTTGAATAGGTTTTTATTTTTTCTGGATTATTCAACGTGCTTTCTTTCATCAATTGTTCACTTGAAATGGAAATGGTGGCAATGGGTGTTTTAAATTCGTGCGTCATGTTATTAATGAAATCGGTTTTGATTTCTGATAAACGTTTTTGTTTGAAAATAATCATTAAAATATACACAAAAAACAGAATAATAATGAATACACCAATAGTGGAATAAATCATAATGCCCATTTGGCTGGAAATATATCGCTTCTTATGAGGAAAATATACGCCAAATTTGTGGCTCTCTTTTGAAAGTTTGTAATTAGGAAAAGAGATTAAATTTTCTTGCGATTGATTTATTAATTTACCTGATGAATCTAAATTTATATGACTTCTCCATATAATTGAATCTAAAAAACAATCATAGAGGGCATACTGAAAATCTAAGTCAATTTCATATCGATTAAATTCAATAAGCAATAAATTTTGTAAATGGTCTGGATTGACTATTCCACTTATTTCCACTACAAAATAATTGGGTCCAACTTGGGTAACCGGTTCGCGAACTGACATGGTATCTTTGTTAAAACGATTAATTTGATTAGCTACCGTCATCAATGCCAGATTTACCCGATTATCAAACTGTTCTTCCGTGTAATCATAAGCTTTTTTCACCCAGTAAACCTGCAGCCAAATCAATCCGCCCAAAATAATGGCAGAAATGATAATAATGATACGTATGGTACGGTTGTTCAATTGGGCTTTATTTAGATTGTAAAGTTACAAAAAGAAAGGAGCAGCATATAGCTGCCCCCTTCATCCCCCTTAAACGTATTATAGAAAAAACTTATTATTCGGAGATTACGATTCGTTGATGTGATTTTTTCTCACGATTAAATATTACATAAACACCTGCCGGAAGATTTGTAACCTGATGTGACTGGCCAGCATATGCCATAAAGCTATGAACTAATTTACCATTCATATCAATAATATCAAATATTCCATCGTTAGGAGTTTGAATAAAGAATTCTCCTTGAGATGGGTTGGGATATACTGCCCAGCCAAAAGTTGCAAATTGTTCTTCCACAGATGTCATGTTTACAAAACAATTTGTAGTATCAATGCAACCATTCAAGTTAATGATCACGGCATGCTGATGATGCAGTGCTGTATCAACTGGAATGTATGTTTGATTGGTTGCACCGCTGATATTTTGATTCAATGTACAGTCAATCCATTGATAAGTGGCCCCACTTTGTACTGCAATTAATTCATTGCCATTAGGTACAATAGTGGTAAGTGGCATAGGTTTTACTGATACATTGAATGTTTTGGTAGCGGTACATCCATTACCATCATTAATTGTAAGTGTGTAAACTCCTGAATGACCTGCATGTACATTACTTATATTTAATGTATTGCTATTCAGATTATTAGTAAGAGGTCCATTCCAGGTATGGGTGTAAGATTGAGCAGGTGAATATACGGGTGTTACTGTTAGGTTACTTCCTTCGCACAACACCTTATCTGATACGCTGGATGCCGTGGGAAATTGCGTTGAGTAAACCGTAATTGTATCTTTGGTGAAACAATATCCCCCCGCAGAATACTTAAATCTTGCAATATAATCTCCAACTAATGAAGATGTGAGGAAAATATTCAATGGAAAACCACCAATAGTTGAGGATGTACTTCCATCTGGTAAATTCCAGTTCGCATCGTTGTAATTATTATTTACAGGAATCGAAACGTTTGTATTCAAACAAGCATAGATGCTGTCTGTAAGATAGGGTTTAGGTGAAGAAGATGAACTGTTTATGTTTACAGAAAGTTTACTTTCACAACCATTAATATCCGTAACAATGGCAGTGTAATAACCAGC
>CALEWF010000192.1 GCA_937925455.1 uncultured Flavobacteriales bacterium
CTCCGTGTATCTCTGTGTTCTTTGTGGTTAAATTTTTCACCACAGAGAACACAGATAAATAAACCAATTAAAAAACGTCTTCAACCCAGTTTAATGCAATTGAAGTAAAATAGCTGTTTGAACCCAGGTGGTTACTTCATAGAATCGGCTTTAATACAGAAATGAAAATGACATTGCATTACATCCGGCTTTCTATTGCATAATTTGGGATTATCTTTTTTCTATCGTCAAAGAATACTGTGTATAAAAAAGGCAAGCCCGTAAGCCGGGTTCTGTTTTATCTGGCCATTTATCTGGGATGGCGGTCACCCGTCACCTCAAGCAACCTACCCTCCCCGAAGGTTCCGAAGAACACGCTGCCGGGCAGGCAGACGTTCGGGGTTTATTTGGTCTTTCAGCACACAGGGTTTACCCGAAATACCTGTCGCCAAGTATTTCCGTGCGCTCTTACCGCACGTTTTCACCCTTACCCCGAAAAAACGGGGCGGTAATTTTCTGTGGCACTTTCCGTCACTATCAACTTCGTTGATAATGCCTTCCCGTTAGGAAGTGTGTTGCCCTACGCTGCCCGGACTTTCCTCCCTGCCTTAGGGCAAGGCGGCCAGTCGGCTTGCCTGATTCAAAGGTAAGGTTTTTGAACGGAATCCACAGTTTTTTTTTAAACTTACACTCAAATAAACGAAGCATGAAATTAGATATCTTAGCGTTTGGGGCTCATCCCGATGATGTTGAACTGGGTGCAGCGGGCACACTCATTGCCCATATACATCAAGGAAGAACTGTTGGCTTGGTAGATTTGACCTATGGTGAATTGGGTAGCCGTGGAAACAAAGAAATCAGGCTACAAGAAGCCACAAAAGCCAAGGAAATGATGGGGGCTGTTACCCGTATGAATCTGGGGATGGCCGATGGATTCTTTCCAAATGATGAAAAACATCAAAAAGAAATAATTCGTATAGTACGTCATTTTCGTCCGGATATTGTAATCTGCAATGCACCTACCGACCGGCATCCAGACCATGGTAGGGCAGCACAACTTGTAGTAAATTCATGCTTCTATTCCGGCCTCACAAAAATTGCTACCCAATGGGTAGGTGAATACCAACAGCCCTGGCGCCCTAAAGCTATTTATCATTATATTCAATATTATGATCTAAAACCCGATATTTTGGTAGATATCAGCCGATACATGGATTTAAAAATGCAATGCATTAAAGCACATGAATCGCAGTTTTACAATCCTAACTCCAACGAGCCTGAAACACTCATTTCCCAACCTGAATTTCTGGAAAATATTATCCATCGTGCTGCCTATTATGGGCAATATATTAGCGCTAAATATGCCGAAGGTTTTATTACCCAACGCACTCCTGGTATTCAAAACTTATTTCATTTACTATAATTATGAACTACTATAAAAATAAAATTGTTTGGATAACCGGCGCTTCATCAGGTATTGGTGAATCCGTGGCAAAACAATTGGATAAAGCCGGTGCAACCTTGATTCTTTCTTCACGCAATGAAAAAGAATTAGAACGTGTACTTTCTACACTAAGCAATCCTCAATCTTCTGTTTTACCCTTGGATTTGGGTAGTGATAGTACATTTGAAACAGAAGCTAGTGAAGTGATAAAAAAATACGGACGTATTGATATGTTAATCAATAACGGCGGTATCAGCCAACGTTCGTTAGCTGCAGAAACTGCTTTATCTGTTGATAAACGCATCATGCAAGTAAATTTTTTAGGTACGGTAGCACTTACCAAAGCGGTACTCCCCTATTTTTTAAAGCAGGGCCAAGGGCACATAGTTACGGTAAGCAGCGTTACCGGATTGTATGGAACGCCTTATCGTTCGGCTTACGCCGCCTCCAAACATGCCCTGCATGGATTTTTTGATTCTTTACGAGCCGAATTGCATGATAAAAATATTGCCGTAACCTTAGTTTGTCCGGGATTTGTACGTACGCAGATTACTCTGAATGCCCTTACCGGCGACGGCTCTCCACTCAATATGATGGATAAGGGAACTTCTAGCGGATTGGATGTGAATGTATTTGCACAAAAAATGATAAAAGCGGTAAGCTGTAAAAAGAATCGAGTAGTTATAGCCGGTGGAAAGGAAAAATTTGGAGTGTATATGAAACGCTTCTTCCCTTCGTTATTTGATAAATTAATTGTTAAAGTTAGTGTACGTTAATTGGAGATTGATTCAATAAGATTTACAAGTAATTTATATGCACCAGGCACACCTGCTGGTATTTGTCTGAAAAAAGATAATCCGGTGTAAATAAATAATCCTTTTCCATAAGGTGCAATAAGTAAAGCTCCATGAATGGGTTCTTCACCCGAATCATTTATAGCAATTAAACTTTGTACTTTAGAACTATCCCACAAAGAAGCAAAATACAAACCGCGTTCCTGCACCCAGCCATTCCAATCGGAAGAATCAATTACATTAGGTACAGTAAACAATGGATGGCCAGGTGCAGTGATGTTAACCGGGGCTTGCTCATCGGTTACCCGGTCGCGACCAATAGTTATGCGGTGCGGGCCAATTTGGCGAGTTTTTAATCCGGCGGTGGTTACATATTGCATTACCACTACCCCGCCCTGATTTACGTAATCGCATAATTCTTTATTGATATATGTACTATTTTCGTGGATGTTGAATGCACGAATACCAACAACAATGGCTTTGTATTTTTGAAGTTGGTTAGCCTGGATTTGCTCGGGCTGGATATATTCTACCTTATATCCCAACTGAGCTAAGCCTCTATCAACATCATCGCCAGCCCCATCTAAATAACCAATGAATGCCGGTGAAAATTGCAGCGGGTGCTTAACTACTTTTACTTCTGAGTTTGGAAAATACACTATGTGCGGAATATGGTCATAACTTATTTCGCGGAATGCGTAACTAAAAGTTCCTTCGGCTGTGTGAACACGTATTTTAATTTTACCGGTGCTGGTGCTTGCTGGTGGTATGATTGTAAAAACAACGGTTTGCTTATCTCTTTTGGCAAAAAAATCGAACGGTATTTTGTTAGGTGTGCATTGCCATCCTTCGGGCAATTCTAAGTAAACATATCCGGATGTTCGGGATTTAAACGCTTCGAGTTGTATGTGAAGGTCTTTGGTTTTATCGTTTGCAAAAAATAGCAAGGGTTCGGTAGGTGTAGCCGTAACCGGAGGGGCAATATACACCGGACGATATACTTCGCCTTTTACCGGGTCAATTTTTTTATACCAAAGTGGAAATTCCCAATTAAAAGACCGAGAAGCAGGTTTGTTGTCAAAAGAAGGTTGTAACACTACCATCATGTCTTCGTTCCATCGGCTTTCAATGGCATTTATGTATGCATATGGGTCTGATTTTAGTGAGGGTTGGTCAAACCACCAGGGATTGGATATTCGGGCATCGGAACGAATAACAAATCCTTGTGAACTGGCTTTGACTAATTGGTCAGCATGCACCGATTTGTTATACTGAAAATCACCATTCAGCCAACGCACTGCGTTTTTCAGTCGCAAAGAGATATATGTTAATTTTTTAGCGGAACGATTTATCAGTTCGATATTAAAACGAATAGAATCGCCCACAGCATAGATATAATCAGATGTAGTAACTTCTGCATACAACCCCATGCATTGACGGATGAGGTTTCGTAATGCATCTAATTTGTACCCGATGGATGATTGGTCTGGTAGTTTTTGCATGAGGGCATAGAGCTCAAATAAATCATCTAAAATGAGGGATGGATTGGTAACCTGATATTTTTGAAGTATAGAAGCTATTTTTTTCTGAATTACATCACCGCCTTTGTATCGAGACCATGAGGTATTGATACCGGAAAATATATCTTTATTTTCTATTTTATCACCGGCTAATAGTAGGAAATATTCCATGGTTTCGCCCCGTGCACCGGAAGAGCCAAACCCTTGGCTTTTGTGCTGACTACGGCTTAATGCAGCAATTTCGGTATAGGATGCCCCTAACAAGGCATTGTAATCGCCTACGTTGAGTTGAGGAAAGGTATCTTTATTAAACTGTTTTTCATTTTCGAAAAAGAATGATGACGTGTTCCAAAGTACCCGCTTAGGTTTCCATATTTGTACCAAAGGGAACTGATCGTAGAAAGCATTGGTGTCAGTAAGAACGTCTATACTTTGTAGCACCAACATGGCCGAAGCGGTGTGATGCCCATGGGTTTTGGATGGGTGCGGTGAAAAGCGAGTAATAATTAAATCGGGTTGAAACTTACGAATCACCCAAACCAAATCGCTTAATACCACATCTTTTTTCCAAATTTTAAACGTTTCTGTAGGCGATTTGGAATACCCAAAATCATGGGCACGGGAAAAAAATTGTTTACCACCATCCATACGACGGGCTTGCCATAGTTCGTGCGTACGTATTAAACCTAATTCAGCATCCAGTTCATGGCCAATGAGGTTCTGCCCCCCATCACCCCGAGTAAGGGAAATATATGCAGTTTCTAACTTTTTGTGATTTGCCAGCCAGGTTATAAGCCGGGTATTTTCATCATCCGGATGAGCTGCCACATACAATACTTTACCCACTACTTGTAGTTTTTGCAATTCATGCAGAATTTCTGCTCCACTCCATTGTTTTTGGGGTTGGGCAGTCAATACCTGCAATGAAACAAACAAACTTGAGAATAAAACACTTTTAAAAAATGTGGTCATAACTGAAACTTACGAATCACAAAATAAACAAAAAGACTTCTTCTGCCGAAGAACCCTTAAATTGAGTAAATCCCAAATTATGCAATAAAAAAAGAATATACTTTTCAGTTTCCTAATTCTCTTTTGACATGTAGTAATTAAAGTCTTTTACAATAGTTTCCAGAAACTGTACGTGCGGTATGGACTTATCTTCAATACCCAACACTTCCTGCACTTTTACAAATGCTTCGGCCAACACTAGGTAATTTTTTGTTTTTTTATAAAACGACAATGTTTCTTTGATTACTTCTACATCTCTATGTGAAAGATATTGTGCCTGTGGGTAAGTAGGTTTATATGAACTATCAACTTCTGTAACAACGGTATCTTGCAAGGAGATGCGACGGCGAAGCCGAACTACGGTAGTACCTGCAAACAAATCGCCCAAACGTTGCCCCTTACCGATAATTAAGAAGGCCAGCAAAGCCAACCCGCGAAACAAGGTAAATTCAACAATACGCATTAACCATCGGATTAGAAAATTTCCAAGAGTAGGCTGTGAGCCATCCGTGCGAATTACCCGAATTTTCATCACCATTTTGCCAATACTCTGTCCGTTAGCCAGTATTTCAAACAACAAATGATACAATGACATGGGCAAAAGCAAAACAAATAGCCAAACAATATCAGCTTCCATACTATAAACCGAACCGAAACTATCTCTTAATTCTATCATGATGATTAGCCAAACCACCATGATTAAAGTATCAATCAGGTATGCCAAGGTACGGTCGCCCAAAGTGGCTAATTCTTGGTCAATGCGAACATTTTGGGTGGTTTGTATATGAATGTTTTCCAAGGCAACCGTGTTTATAAAATTACCAATTCAACGCAGATAGCATCATGAATAATTATCTAATCGAAGTTATGACAGTTTTTTTGAAAAATTCCCTACAATATCAAAATATCTTGAAGCCAAGACTAAATTCAAAGTGGCCATTTTTAAAACCTGCGCCGGGGTCTTGTACCAGGACATTGCTTCCCAGCATATTCACAAAACCAAACTTATATCGTGCATCCATTGTAAATCGCCAAATATCACTGCCCAAACCGATAAAAAATCCACCGTTCCAAATGGGAGTTTTTTCGACCGTAAAGTTTGAATTGGATGGAAAATCAGGGTCTAATACATAAATACTTCGAGACAGGCTAACCGATGCAAACGGACCGGCATGCATCCGTACATTGATCAATTTAAAATCAAGTACTTTATAACCTAATGCAACAGGTAATTCTAATGTATTTGATTTAATGTTGTATCGCCCTCCGTTTTCAAAAAAACCTTCGCCCCCAATCATAGAAAAATTCAATTCTGGTTGAATATGCAATCGTTTGCGCTTAGTTAAATTAAATCGGGCAAATACCCCACCATTAAAACCCATATAATTTTCATTAATATACCGTTCGATGCGAGTTTCTAACCGATTTACATTAATACCGGCCTTAATACCGAAATTAACAGATTTCAGATTCGACGGTTTTTTCTCAGTTTGAGCATCAACATAAAAAGTAGCAATAAGAAAGGGAAATAATAACAACCATCGTATTATCAAAATAAGCTTCATGGGTACCGGTTTTATTGCAAATATATGGTAAACAGAGTGGGTTTGTTATTCCGGCAGATAGAAACTATTTTTGTAACCATTGAAAAAAAGTTAAAAATCATGAGCGAAGCACCCGCTGTAACGGTATATCAACCCAAAAATAAAATTCGTATTGTAACCGCAGCTTCGTTGTTTGATGGGCATGATGCGGCAATTAATATCATGCGACGGATAATTCAGTCCAGCGGAGCTGAAGTTATTCACCTTGGACATGACCGCAGTGTACAAGAAATTGTAAACTGCGCCATTCAGGAAGATGCTAATGCCATAGCCGTTACCTCTTATCAAGGTGGGCACATGGAATTTTTTAAATACATGTATGACCTGCTGAAAGAACAAGGCTGTGGGCACATTCGAATTTTTGGAGGCGGTGGTGGTACAATACTTCCCGAAGAAATTGAAGAATTGCATGCTTATGGTATTACTCGTATCTATTCTCCGGATGATGGCAGAGCCATGGGATTGCAAGGAATGATAAACGACTTGCTGGAAAAATGCGACTATCCCACCGGAATTAATTTGAACGGAGAAATAAATCATATTCGAAACAAAGACATCAAATCCATTGCTAAACTGATAAGCGCAGCTGAAAATCAATCTCCGGAATTTATTACTCAACAGCCGCTGATTGAACAATTAGCTAAACAATCCAAAACCCCGGTATTAGGAATCACAGGTACCGGTGGTGCCGGTAAATCATCACTGGTAGATGAATTGGTGCGACGTTTTTTGATTGATTTTAAAGATAAAACCATTGCCATTGTATCGGTTGATCCATCAAAACGAAAAACCGGCGGGGCTTTGCTGGGGGATCGAATCCGGATGAATTCAATCAACAATCCCCGTGTGTATATGCGTTCGCTGGCTACACGCCAAAGCAACCTCGCTTTATCTAAATATGTAAAAGAAGCTGTTGATATTCTAAAGGCCGCAAACTACGATTTAATCATTTTAGAAACATCAGGTATTGGGCAGAGTGATACAGAAATTACTGACCATAGCGATGTAAGCCTTTATGTAATGACACCGGAATACGGCGCTGCGACGCAATTGGAAAAAATTGATATGTTGGATTTTGCCGACATTATTGCCCTGAACAAATTCGATAAACGCGGTGCAATGGATGCCTTGCGTGACGTAAGAAAGCAATACAAACGCAATCATCAATTATGGGATGTAGATGATGAACAACTACCGGTGTTTGGCACCATCGCTTCGCAATTTAATGACCCTGGAATGAATCGCTTGTACAAAGCGGTGATGGACACCATAGTAGCTAAAACCGGAAATGAAAATCTCACCTCGCATTTTCAGGTAACGGATGAAATGTCGGAAAAAATATACATCATTCCGCCGCAACGCACCCGTTATCTATCTGAGATTAGCGACACCATCAGAAAATACAACGAATGGGTAGATAAACAAGCAGCTATTGCCCAAAAACTTTACAGCATTCATACAGCCAAACAAGCACTGGAAGGCAAGGTAGAAAATAAGGTAACAGAAGCATTGGAAAAAGAAATTGAAAGCCTGAAGCTGAGTTTGGATGGGCATAACTGGAAACTGATAGAAACCTGGCCACAACGTTTACAGGAATACAAAAATGAATATTACGTTTTTAAAGTACGCGATAAAGAGATTAAGGTAAAAACCTATCACGAATCGCTGGCACATACCAAAATTCCCAAAGTGGCATCACCACGTTATACCGCCTGGGGAGATATTTTGAAATGGAATCTGCAAGAAAACTTTCCGGGATTTTTTCCCTACACAGCCGGTGTATTTCCATTTAAGCGTGAAAATGAAGACCCTACCCGAATGTTTGCCGGCGAAGGCGGACCTGAGCGAACCAACCGCCGTTTTCATTATGTATCGTTAGGTATGCCGGCGAAACGCCTTTCAACAGCATTTGATTCTGTAACACTGTATGGGCACGACCCAGCTACACGGCCTGACATTTACGGAAAAATTGGAAATTCAGGAGTTTCGATTTGCTGCTTAGATGATGCTAAAAAACTATATTCCGGATTTAATTTGGCAGCCCCAAATACATCGGTGTCAATGACCATCAATGGACCGGCCCCTACCATTTGTGCATTTTTTATGAATGCTGCCATTGACCAGCAATGTGAATTATACATACGCCAACAGGGGCTGGAAAATGAGGTTAGAAATAAAATCAAAGAAATTTATGCAGCCAAAGGAGCTATCCCTCCCACCTATCAAGGGAATTTACCTGAAGGAAACGACGGTTTAGGGTTGATGCTTTTAGGTATTACCGGAGACCACGTTTTACCCTTGGATGTGTACGAACGTATTAAAGCTGATACATTAAAAGTAGTACGAGGAACCGTACAAGCAGATATACTAAAAGAAGACCAGGCCCAAAACACATGTATATTCTCTACCGAATTTTCGCTCCGCGTAATGGGCGATATGCAACAATACTTTATTGATAAAGGCATACGAAATTTTTATTCTGTATCTATTTCAGGATATCATATTGCTGAAGCCGGAGCCAATCCTATAACACAACTTGCGTTTACGCTGGCTAACGGATTTACCTATGTAGAATACTATCGTTCGAGAGGAATGGATATTAATGCATTTGCACCTAATCTTTCGTTCTTCTTTTCAAACGGTATAGACCCTGAATACGCCGTGATAGGACGAGTAGCCAGAAGAATTTGGGCAAAAGCCATGAAATATTTATATGGCGCCAACGAGCGTTCGCAAATGCTGAAATACCACATTCAAACCTCCGGCCGATCCCTGCATGCCCAAGAGATTGACTTCAACGATATTCGTACTACCTTACAGGCTTTGTATGCAATATATGATAACTGCCAATCATTACATACCAATGCGTATGATGAAGCCATTACCACTCCAACGGAAGAATCGGTACGGCGTGCCATGGCTATTCAGCTTATCATCAATAAGGAATTAGGATTAGCCAAAAATGAAAATCCATTGCAAGGTTCTTTTATTATTGAAGAGTTAACAGATTTAGTAGAAGAAGCCGTGATGATAGAATTTGACCGACTTACAGAACGTGGCGGGGTTTTAGGTGCCATGGAAACCATGTATCAACGCGGAAAAATTCAGGAAGAAAGTTTATATTACGAAACTCTGAAACATACAGGCGAATATCCAATTATTGGTGTAAACACTTTTCTTTCGTCGAAAGGATCGCCCACTGTTATTCCGCAAGAAGTAATTAGAAGCACCAAAGAAGAAAAAGATTACCAAATAGAAATGCTTAAAAATCTGCATAAATTTCATGCGGATAAAGCGCCAACTATGCTTCGTGAATTACAGGTAACGGCCATTCAAAACAAAAACATTTTCGAAAAGCTGATGGAAGTTTCAAAATACTGCTCATTAGGTCAAATTACACAAGCATTATTTGATGTAGGCGGTCAATATCGCAGAAATATGTAACCTTCTCATTGGTTTGATACATGCTTTCAATGACTAATAAATATACACATAATCATCGTTACAAAGTGATTTTTTGTTTACTTGTACTGTTTTCATTCCCTGCAATATCACAAATACATATTTCTTTTTTTAATACCGGGTCATTGATGGATACTTCCATTACCCGATTATCCATTGAAGATACGAAGCATTTATTAGAAAATGCTTGTGACTGCAAGGTGGATTTCAATAACCCACAAGCAAACGTTCAAATCTATTTACCGGTAATTCATCCGGACTCAGCCTTTGTTCCTACCCGATTTGAAAAAACAGCCTCTTATCCTTACAAACATTATCCAAAACATGACTATCAATGGGTACAAATCAAATCGAATGACTCAATTTACTATCTCCACTTGATGGCTACAACGCCTCAGGGTGTTAGTTTTGGTTTGTATGGTTTATTGCAAGAAAAATTGGGATTTCAATTTTATCATCCTCGAAATACCATAATACCTGAATTAAAATCCTGGCCACTTAAAAACGAGTTTCAGTTTGCCGGCTACCCCTTGTTTGATAAAAAAGGTTTTCACCTACATACCCAACATCCCATTGAACTGACGGAATATTTATTAGACCCAACCATTTCTGAAGGGTTTGATGCTGTAAAAGAATACATAGATTGGTTAGTACGCAATGGGCAAAATTATTTTGAGTTTTGTTTGTTAAATAGTATTGATAAAAAACGTTGGATTGAACATGCAAAAAAAATTACTAACTACTGTCATCAGCGGGGCATCTTAGCTTCAGTTGATGTTTCGTTGCACATGATTCAACAAAAAAATTTTCAACTTTATACATCCTCCATTGGCAAAAAAAAGCAAATCAGAAAAAATCTGGCGTGGCTAAGTCAAGCTGATTGGGACTTTATGCACATGGAATTTACAACGGCCGAATTTTTTGGCGGCAATCGAAAAAAAAGAGAGAAACTTCGCTTTTTTATTTTGGATTGGTTGAATAAACATACATCTACCAAACTGATGGGACGGCAGCACATTGTAAAACCTGAAAAAGAATACAAACGAAAAAAAGAGTATTCATACGATAGTCTAGAAATTCAGTTGGATAAACATCGAGGGGTGATGGCACATACGGTTATGTTTTACGATATGACCGAACCGCATGCCCCAGTATATGAAAATGAAAATCAACGGCATATGTTTGATTTCATGCTTAAACAACATCAGCAGCGAGAAACTTGGTACTATCCAGAAAGTGCTTATTGGGTAACGTTTGATAATTCCATTCCCATGACGCTACTCCCCTATCTCAACGCTCGATTAAACGATATAGATACTTGTGTGGCCTATCACATTCCCGGGCATATTACGTTTAGTTCAGGCTGGGAATGGGGCTATTGGCTGTTTGATTGGAGCATTGCCCGCTGGAGCTGGCAATATACCCACAATCAAGAAACAGAAAAACGTACGGCAGCCATGTATGTAAAACCTTTGCTGAATGACAGCATGCAAGTGTTTTTTCAACAAGCTCTCCAAACCCAACAAGAATTTTTAAAAAATCAAAACCTGATACAATGGCTTACCGCCATGACGGTGATAGATGAAATACCTTTTAAAAAATTTTCGCTTCAATTTCAACCACGTCCCACCCTTTCATACAAATACATTAGGCGGCGTGCCACATTGAATGAAATTAATCAAATTCAATCTACTGCATTGCCCCAATTAAAAGTATTTGCAGATACTACACGTTATTTCATTACACGCTTCGCAAATCAATTAAACGATAAACATCAACACAAGGAAATTGCCCAAGAATTATACGATGGTATTTATATTACCGGATTACGGTCATTGCACCGCTATAATGTATTGAAATATTTAACTGATTATAGAAAAAATAAACTTTTAAAACACAAAGAAAAAACGCTACATACTTTGCTAGAACAAGCCAAGCAAGTTCGGATGCAAGCCCTACAATTGGTAAAAAACAGAGAAGCGAACTATCGTTATCCATACAAATTACTTGCTACCCGATTTAAAGATCACACCGCCTATCATTTTGGTTATTTATACACAGTAAGTAATTTGCATTTTTGGAATCGAGAAGAGCAACAAGCAAAAAAAAATCGATATGGACCTTTGTTTATGAATATATTTAATATTGCCCGTATCATGGGATTTATAAAATAAAAAAATATGAAAACACTGCTTGCTATACGTCATGCCAAGTCAGACTGGGCTGCCCCTTTTGAAAAAGACTTTGACCGCCCGTTGAACGAACGAGGAAAAACGGATGCCCCCAAAATGGCAAAGCGTATAGCCGATAAAAAATGCATTCCTGATTTGATTATCTCATCTACTGCCAATCGGGCACTCACCACCGCCCGATTGATGGCTAACGAATGGAAATTACCAACTAACAAACTAATTGAAGAACCTGAATTATACCACGCCTCGCCAAATACCATATTAAAATGTTTAAAGCGGTATATTACTGACAACGCAAATTGTGTTGCTTTCTATTGCCATAATCCGGGTATTACCGAGTTTGTCAATGAATTCAGCAATTTACGAATTGATAATGTACCTACCTGCGGTGTATGTGCCATTCAATGGGATTCGTGGAGTGATTTTGGAAAAGTAGAAGGAAAAATTTTATTTTTTGATTATCCTAAAAACATTTTACACTGAACCGGTTTGTACATAAGAAGCAGTTTGGGCAGCATTTTTTAAAAGACTTAAAAATTGCACAACGCATTGTTAATTCACTTGTAACCGTTTATCCTCAGGGCAAAGTACTTGAAATTGGACCGGGTTCTGGAGTGCTTACTCGGATTATTCAAACTAATCCATCCTGGGAATTATTTGTTAACGAGATAGACTATACCTTGTTTGATACATTAAAACAAGAATTTAACTTAGATGAACAACATTTTTTGGAAGGCGATTTTTTAAAGGTAAATCTTGCAAGCCGAATGGGAGATAGCTTTGCCATTATTGGTAATTTTCCCTATAACATTTCTACCCAAATTGTATTTCGTATTCTGGAAAATAGGCTGTATATACCATACTGCGTAGGCATGTTTCAAAAAGAAGTAGCGGAACGTATCGCTGCAACGCCAGGTTCTAAAACCTATGGAATCACCAGTGTATTAACGCAAGCATACTATACGGTTGAGTATTTATTTACAGTATCTGAACATGTTTTTAGTCCACCTCCCAAAGTAAAATCAGGCGTTATACGCATGACCCGTAAAAATCAACAAAACTTGCCTGAAGAAAAATTATTTTTCAAAGTAGTGAAAGCTGCCTTTAACAAACGGCGTAAGACTTTGAAAAATGCTCTCAAAAGCCTATCTTTGCCAGCCGGTTGGGAACAACTTCCTTGGCTGGATCAGCGGGCAGAACAATTATCGCTGGAACAGTTTATAGAGCTAACCCAACGGATTGAAAAATTACATACATAAATGGATATTCCTTTATCAACGTGCAAATCGAAATTACCCGTGAATTTATTGAGCGGCTTGAGGATTTGATAGCAAGCCGTAATGAAGCTCAAATTCTTGAGTTAATTGGAGATTTGCATCCGGTAGATATTGCAGAAATTTTTGGAGAAATTTCTCCTATTGATGCTAAATATCTTTACACCCTGATAGATGAAGAAAAGGCCGCAGAGGTAGTTGCCTTTTTGGATGAAGATGTAAGAGAAAAGTTTCTTGAACAACTTACTTCTAAAGAAATTGCTGAAACCTTTGTTGAAAATCTGGATTCTGACGATGCCGCTGATATCCTCAGCGAACTTTCTGAAGAACGCCAGCGCGAAGTACTTTCTGAAATTGATGATATTGAAGTAGCCAGCGATATCGTTGACCTGCTTAAGTACGACGAAAACACCGCAGGAGGCTTGATGGCCAAAGAGCTAGTAAAAGTTAATGTAAACTGGAGCCGACAGCGGGTCGTAGAAGAAATCAGAAAGCAAGCCGAAGAAATTGAAAATGTTTATACTGTTTACGTAGTTGACGATGATGACAAACTATTAGGCATTCTACCCTTAAAAAAATTATTGATAGAACCGGAAAGCATTCCTATTTCCGATATGTATATCGACAAAATACAGGTAGCTTATGTACACATGCCGGCTGAAGAAGTAGCCAATATTATGAAGAAATATGATTTGGTTGTACTGCCGGTTGTTGATGAATTGGGTAGATTGGTGGGACGTATAACCATTGATGATGTGGTGGATGTTATCCAGGAAGAAGCGGATAAAGACTATCAGTTGATGAGTGGATTGAGCGGAAGCCTTGAATCAGATGACAACATCTGGACGCTCACCCGTGGTCGCATGCCCTGGCTATTGGTTGGTTTGATTGGCGGAATTGTAGGTAGCCGCGTTATCAGCACTTACGAAGAACAAATACAAGTGCATCCCGAAATGGCATACTTCATTCCATTGATTGCAGCCATGGGAGGTAATGCCGGCGTACAATCCAGTGCCATCATCGTGCAGGGCTTAGCCAATAACACCCTTCGTAAAGGTGATGCCTGGTATAAATTCTTCAAAGAATTATCTGTGGGTTTACTAAATGGATTAGTATGTGCAGCGGTGATTTTGAGTTACAATCTGATTTTTGGAAATTCGATCCAATTAGCCGTTACCGTTGGTACTGCCATGATTACTGTAATTGTTGTAGCTTCCATACTTGGCACATTCATCCCACTTACCTTACATCGCTTTCATATTGACCCGGCTTTAGCCACAGGTCCATTTATTACAACTATGAACGACATAACCGGTATGTTTATTTACTTTCTTATCGGTAGGCTTATGTATGGTGCATTGTAGAACAAAATTCTTTAATGTATATGATATGATTTTTATACACATCTTTAGTCTTTTAAAAATAAAACATGAATATTTTTTTATCTTTAATCACTATTGTCCTACTAAAATTATTTTTCCTGCTATAAAGTGTATAACTAATTGATATTCAAGTTTAAATTTTTTATTTCCCCAAAGCGACCTCCCCTAAAAATTCATTA
>CALEWF010000193.1 GCA_937925455.1 uncultured Flavobacteriales bacterium
TGGAAAGCCCGCAGGGGCGAAGCCCACAGGGCACGGGGTAGCGGGGCTGAGGGCACGAAGACACCGCTACCCCGATGCCATGTGTGGCTGAGCCCCGAGGACTTGGAACGTACAGCCGCTTTAAGCAGCCTAATATAAATACTCTAATGACAATTTGGGGGTTATTTGGTTAATTTTCTCTTTGTTCTTTGTGGTTAAATTTTTTCTGTAAAAGTGGAGACAAAGAAAATTTGTCTTTATGTAAGCCTCTGGGAAATTTGTATTGCATAATCTGGCTAAATACTTCATAAAAAAATATTTCGAACTGCTGAAGATAGCAGTCGTTTTAGCCCTGTAATTATTGCATCCGTTGCTTTTTGATATGGGCTTATACTGGATCTGCCTACACCTAACAAGCACTAATCAATCGGGTGAGTGATTTTAAGGCTTCATGACGGATCAAGGTTTTTCGAATCATAGATTCAGCTTGTTCATTCAACTCAGCAACAAAACTTTTAGTAGTCAATAGCGCTTGTTGAATTTCATTCAATTTACTCAAGCTGATGCTTCCAATAGCTACAATTTCATCCTGCGTGTTATCTGAATACAATATGGTGCAATCATCAAGTTGTTGTAATAATTCTTTTTGCTTGGTTCTTAATAATATACGAATGATATGTGCATTGGTAAATGCTATTTGATTGTTAGATTGATGAAGTTTATGATATTCATATCTGTAATGATAATGCAAAGCTACAATATCAGATAAAACAGCTGATCCGGTGGGATGCCCTCCGGCACCTTTACCTACAAATTGCTGTTGATCGCTAAACGCTGCTTTTACTAATACCGTATTAAATTCATATGAAATATTTCCTAATGCAGAATTGGGAACATTTAATATAGGTAACACACTTACACGAAGAAGATTGTGTTGCACAATCTCAGCTTTGGCTTCTAATTTCACTATCAATCCTGCTTGGCGTATCCATGACAAATCGCGAGGAGTAAGGGCAGAAATTCCAATATTAAAAACATCAGTGGGTGGGATAACTACTCCAAAAGCATGAGCTGTTAATATGATCAATTTATATTTAGCATCATAGCCTTCAACATCTAACAACGGATTTGATTCAGCAAATCCTAATCGCTGAGCTTCTGCTAAAGCCTGAGCATAGGTATTGCCATGTTGAAAGATTTGCGTTAAAATATAATTTGATGAGCCATTAAATATTCCGCTGATGGATTGTAAATGCTCATTATTGTAATATTCTTCTAACGTTCGGATAATGGGTATTCCTCCGCAACTCGATGCTTCATAAAGCAGTGGTATTTGATAGGTATTTTGTAATTCAATCAATTCGGAAAGATGCTCTGCTACCATCTTTTTATTGGCAGTAACCACCGCTTTCCCATTTCTCATTGAATTTTTTACTATACGATACGCTTCGTCTGCATCATCTATTAGTTCAACAATCACATTGATTTCAGGATCATTAATGATTTCTTGAACATCAAAAGTAAAATGTTGCATGGGTAAAGACCGTTTCTTATTTTTATGCTTTACCGCTATTTTTTTAATTTGAATGAAGGGATTGGAATTTTTTGAAATTATATCATACAAGCCCTGGCCTACACAGCCAAAACCAATCAAGCCTATGGTTAATTTATTTTTCATGATATAAAATTTTCTTTTTTTAGATATATTTTTAAAATATGAGAAAACTGTTTGTTGATTATTTGTGTTAGTTTTTCTGTTTCAATTAAAAATCCATCGTGTCCATATAAAGATGGAATAACAAACAACTTAGCTTTCGGTGCATACTGTGTAATGAATGCTTGCTCCGCTACGGGAAAAAGAATATCCCTATCAATACCAATCACGGTAAGTGGGATTTGAATGGAAGATAATACATCTTCTATCGTTCCGCGATTTCTGGCCAAATGATGGCTATCCATGGCATTAAGCAAGGTGATGTAACTAAAAGCATTAAAACGCTTAGCTAATTTTTCTCCCTGATACTGCTGATAACTCCATGCTTTGTAATAATTCAACGCATCCTTGTCATCTTGTTGCGAATTAGCATATGCATCATAATGACGGTAGCTTAATAATGCAATACTTCTTGCAGCTTTTAATCCTTCTTCTCCTGCTTTGGGTTCTTCATATTCATAGGTTTTATCCGCTTTTATAGCCATACGTTGCGACTCATTAAATGCCTTTCCCCAAGCCGAATGAAAAGCATTGGTTGCAATAGGCACTGCATGCTGAATTACCATTGGCTCTTCGATACACCATTCCAATACTTGCTGGCCACCAAGTGATCCTCCAATCAATACATCTATGGTAGGAATTCCTAAACTTTTTCTTAATAAAATATGAGCTTTCACCATATCCCGTACAGTGATGAGCGGAAATGAATGATAATAGGGTTTACCCAAAACAGGGTTAGTAGATAAAGGTCCCGTTGACCCGTAACATGAACCAATCACATTGGCACATACAATAAAATGTTTGTCCGGATCAAAAACTTTAGCTTTTCCTACTAATCCATCCCACCAATCAGCAGCATCACTGTTTGCCGTTAATGCATGACAAATCCAAATAACGGGCGTAACTCCCTTCACATATTTTCCATAGGTATGATATCCAATGGTTAATGAAGGGAGTATATCACCGTTTTCTAATTCAAATGCATTAGAAATATGTAATTCCTGATATCCCATCAATTCAAAATGAATGATTGTTTTAACAAATAAGCCACAGGAGTTTCGTTAGTTAAATTGTCGTTTACCGGGCAGCGTTGTTTTACTTCATCAATCAATTGATTTATTTCCTCTTGAGATGCATTGGCTTCAATCGCTATTTCTACCTGCAATGATTGAAATCCTGCCCTTACATCAAACGATTGACCAAATAACCGCAATGGATTAATATCACCGTGTATATCAATTCGAAAATCACGAATTGTAATATTTTTTTCTTTAGCAATGATCTGTGTAACCACATTGATGCATCCAGCATATCCGGCTAATAGATATTCCACCGGATTAGGAGCATCATCTTCTCCTCCTAATTCCTTCGGTTCATCCACAATGATATTAAATCGTCTTGCTGTTACTTCAGTTTTGGTGGCATTGAATGCTTTGCCTTGAATACTAAATCGAATAGTTGACATAACTTTTGTTACTTAATGTTTTTATGCAGTTTGATGTAATGAATTAGTAGATTGATATACTTTGTCTAAAGCTTGTTGTAGGTCAGCTTTAATATCATCTACATGCTCTATGCCCACAGAAAGCCGCAAAAGTCCGGGAATTACACCAGCAGCCAATTGCTCATGAGGTTCTAACTGTTCATGAGTAGTAGAAGCCGGATGAATAATTAACGTTTTAGCATCACCTACATTTGCTAAATGGCTTATTAATTGCAAATTATTTACCAACAAATCCGCTTCTTCTTTGCCACCTTTTAATTTGAAAGAGAGCACACCACCATACCCATGACGTAAGTATTTATTAGCCAAATCATGATATGGACTACTTTTAAGCCCTGGATAATTAACAAATTCAACGGCAGGATGATTTTCTAACCAGTGTGCAATTTCTAACGCATTATCAACCGTACGCTGTACTCGCAATGAGAGCGTTTCTAATCCTTGCAACAATAAAAATGAATTAAACGGAGACAATGCAGGGCCAAAATCTCGTAATCCTTCTACACGAGCACGAATAATGAATGCAATGTTAGGCAACCCCAATGGATTATTTTCTCCAAAAACATCCCAAAATTTTAAACCATGATAGCCTTCAGCCGGTTCAGTAAATTGCCGAAACTTACCATTTCCCCAATTAAAATTTCCTCCATCCACAATCACACCGCCAATACTGGTACCATGTCCACCAATCCATTTGGTAGCAGAGGCTGTTACTACATTAGCCCCATGTTCTAAGGGACGAAATAAATAACCTGCAGCTCCGAAAGTGTTATCTACTACCAAGGGTATTTGATATTTTTGAGCAATTGTAGCTATCTTTTCAAAATCTGGAATATTAAAACCAGGATTTCCAATCGTTTCCAGATAAATCGCTTTGGTTCGTTCATCAATTTTTTCTTCAAACGACGCTGGTTCATCGCCTTCTGCAAAGCGAACTTCAATTCCTAATCGTTTAAATGCAACTTTAAATTGATTGTAGGTTCCTCCATACAAAAACGAAGTAGAAACAAAATTATCGCCAGCTTCCAGAATATTATTCAATGCAATAAATTGCGCTGCCTGACCCGAACCAACTGCCAAGGCAGCCACTCCTCCTTCAAGGGATGCAATGCGTTTTTCAAAAACATCGGTAGTGGGATTCATGATTCGGGTGTAAATGTTTCCAAACTCTTTTAATCCAAAAAGATTGGCAGCATGTTCTGAACTATCAAACACATACGAGGTGGTTTGATAAATGGGTACAGCACGAGATTTTGTTACCGGGTCCGGTGTTTGACCAGCATGTAATTGTAATGTTTCAAAATGCAATGATGTTGGCATAACGATATGATTTAATTGGTTAATAAATACAAATGGAAATAATAAAAACTTGTGCCGATGGGTGCACTATCGGCTGAAAACGATATGAATTACTGCACCCGGATTACATCCAGCAACACATGCAGCAACAACAGCAAAAAGTAAAGGGTAATGAATTTAAAGAAAACTTATTCACCCAATTGGGGGCTTTCAGAATGGAGATTTTTGAAGTTACTTTCATTTCTTACATTTATCTTTCTCCGTTCCACACTATGTGGAATTGGGAGCAGGATTTGGCACCGGTTTTCCAATTCCCAGATTGGGAACTTAAAGTTGGTTGCCAGAGGGTCATAGAGCCTGTTCTCTCACCTCATTCTCAATAAATCAAAGTACAATATGTACTTAGAACGATGTTGCAAATATAAAAACACTATAATTGAATTTGCAAGTATTTTTAAAAATAAATTTTGAGCACTTTCTAAAACGCTTTATTCATAAGCTTTCTGAAGGAAATATTTAACACAACACGAATCTATTAAAATCAAAAAAATTCTTTCAATTCAGAAAAGAGTAGTTTATTCATTTAACCTATCATTTAAATTTTACTAATTTTCAGAGGTGAAATCCACGGAATTTGCTGTAAGCTTGATTAGTCCCTGGCAGATCTTTCAGATCATCCGGTTTAGTTCAGTTATTGGAACAAACATATTGTTTACTAAAGGGTTATTAGAAACCTCGGCAATTGGAATATATGAAAGCATTTTATTAATTGCAGCAATCAGCAGTTCCTTCTGGGTGAGTGGAATCATGCAAGGCTTATTGAGTACATTTCCCAAAAATGAAAAATCACCAGCTTTATTCAACTCATTCATACTATTAAGCATATTTGGAATGTTTGTAGCCTTGGTTCTTTATAGTATGCAAGAACATTTTATTACTTGGTTTAACATTTCAAACGCAACGTTATTTGACAAACTATTCATTTGGTATCTATTATTTACCACCTTCAATAATCCCACCTATGTGAATGAATACTTTTGGATGATGACCAACAGAAACAAGCCTTTATTACTGTATGGATCGTTTGTTTATTTTCTCCAATTTGCAGTTCTTACCTTACCACTCGCTACCGGATTTACATTGCTTCAAAGTTTTCAATTCTTGGCAATTCTTGCCTTATGCAAGTGGACTATTTCCTGGATAATCATTTACCGGCATAGCCAAGTAATTATTGACCCAAATTTTATTCACATACTTATTTCAAAATCAATTCCACTTGCCACAGCAACCTTGATTTCGGGGTATGCACAATACATTGATGCCTGGATCGTAAAAAATCATTTTGATGAAGCTACATTTGCTGCATTTATGTATGGAGCTCGTGAATTTCCTCTTTCACTCATTATGGCCAATGCATTATCTGAAACCTTAGCCAATCGAATTCGAATCAGTGGAATACAAGAAAATTTATCATTCATAGGCATGGAAACTAAAAAATTGGGAAGAATTATATTTCCACTTACATGCCTTTTAATAATTGTAATGCCAGTCTTATTTCCGCTGATCTACAACGAAGATTTTGCTCTAAGTGCCAGTATTTTCAACATCTATTTATTACTCATTATTCCAAGGCTATTATTTCCTCAATCCATTCTATTGGGCACTGGCAACAATCGAATTATTTTGTGGAGTGCCATTATTGAATTAGGCATTAATGTTATCAGTAGTCTTCTACTACTCAATTTAATGGGCATAGAGGGAATTGCTTGGGGTACTATCATTGCTTATCTGGCTGATAAAATATTTTTATGGTTCTATGTATGTAAAAAATTTCAATTGCCAGCCAAATCTGTTACTCATCTAAAATTATGGATAACAGGAAGTTTATCTGTAATTGGTTTTTACATTGTATATCATCAGGTATTATCAACTTTCCTCTAATAAAATTGTTATCTTTAATACCAAATTTAAAAAACAATGATACTCCGAAAAATACTCTATTATTTGAATCCATTAACGCTGTTTAGAAAATCACAGCATCCTGAAGGCATCAATTTACGTATGATGCATGGAATTAATCGTATAAGCTTGTTCATGTTTCTTATTGGTTTGGTTATCGTATTGATCAAGATTTTTTCCAAATGAGTTTTATAAAGTTATTAGGGATATTTTTAATAGGATTGGCAATTTTCTCATGCAAAAACAAAACCTCGCATGAGCATCATCATGGAGAAGCCAATGAACATATGCACCAAAAATCGTTTGACGAATTGGTAAAACAATTTGAAGACCCGCAACGTGATATTTGGCAAAAATCTGATACTGTTATCAAGTTATTGGGAGATTTGAAAGGAAAGAAAATTATGGATATAGGTAGTGGAACCGGTTATTTCAGTTTTCGATTATACGATGCTGGAGCGCATGTAATATGTGGAGATGTAGATGATAAATTCCTAAACTACATTCAAACAAAAATTAAAGATAAAAATGCGGATACCAATCGAATTAGTATCCGTAAATTACAATTTGACGATCCCCTGCTGAAAAAAGAAGAAGTTGACCGGGTAATTATTGTAAATACATACCACCACATAGAAAACAGGCCAACCTATTTCTCAAAAGTATTTCAGGGTTTAAAAACTGATGGAAAATTAATTGTAATTGATTTTAAAAAAAGAGAACTACCTGAAGGTCCACCAGTAAAAATGAAACTTACTGAAAAAGAAGTAGAAACCGAATTAAAAAAAGCCGGATTTAACACATTTCAAACCGATACAACCACATTACCTTATCAATATTTAATAATAGCCGGGAAATAAAAGATTTGTGGTATGTTGATTTTTAACGTATATTTGTGCAAACAAAACTCGAGTTATGAGATTTTTACAACTACTATTACTCTTTTCTATTTTTTATAGTAATGCCCAGATTAGCATCATGCAAGAAGAATTGTTAAAATACAATTCGCTGGGATTAAATGAAACTTACTATCAAATAAACAATTTGCCAGCACCTATGACAAATAGCCGAAGAAATTGTACCTTAAACAAAATGGTCTTTGGCTGGCATCCTTATTGGCAAAATGGATTAGAAGCAAATTATCAATGGAATTTATTAAGCGATTTGTGTTTTTTTGGATATGAAGTAAATGCTTCTACTGGAAATGCTGTATCTACCCACGGTTGGGCAACCAATAATGCCGTTACAACAGCACTTGCACAAGGCAAAAAAGTTCATTTATGCGTAACTTTATTTAGCAATCACGCTACTTTTTTCGGTAGTAGTTCGGCTCAAACAACATTAATAAATAACCTGATTAACTTAATTCAAAACAGAGGTGCCCACGGTATCAATATTGACTTTGAAGGAGTGCCATCATCCCAAAGTGCTAACTTGACAAATTTTATGATAAATCTCAGCAATGCATTACATGCTGCAAATCCTAACTATCAACTAAGCATGTGTTTGTATGCTGTAGATTGGAGTAATGTGTTTAATGAACCTGTACTATCACAATATGTTGATTTCTTTACCATCATGGGCTATGACTACTACTGGTCTGGTAGCTCACAAGCTGGCCCTAACGATCCATTATATGGTTTTACAGATGGATATGATCGTTCATTATCTCGCACTGTTACTTATTATATCAATGCCGGTATACCAGCTAATAAACTAGTATTAGGCTTACCTTATTATGGAAGAGAATGGGAAACTGTTTCTAATGCAATACCTTCTAACACTACAGGTAATAATGTTTTTAGCAGAACATTCCGAACAGTTAAAAACAACACTTCCGGTTTTTATACACAAACTAATGCTCAATACAATCAGCGAAGCCAAACCACAGCTTATATTTTTCAAAATTCGGGTACTTGGCGTCAATGTTGGATTACCGAAGGATACGGTATGCGACGCAGGTTTGATTTAGTAAATCAACGTGCATTAAAAGGCATCGGCATTTGGGCATTGGGATACGATGATGGTTATACTGATTTTTGGGATGCCATTGAAGCCAAATTCACGGATTGCAGCACTGTTCCGTGTACGGATACTATTTATGATGGTGGTGGTCCATTAGTTAATTATTATGATAATGAAAATTATGCATTCACCATTTCGCCCACAGGTGCAGTACAAACCACATTAAATTTTCAATCATTTGCTACTGAAGCTAATCACGATACCTTGTGGTTATATGATGGACCCTCTACTTCCTCTCCACTCATAGGGACCTACCATGGAAACAATAGTCCGGGATTTATCACATCCAGTGGACCAAGTATTACCCTTCGATTTAAGTCAGATGGATCTACACGGGCTGCTGGCTGGATGGCTGTTTGGAATTGTATTACTGATAATATACCTCCTACTACCTCAATACAATCGCCCGCTTCATGGGTTACTCAAAATACTTTAATCCAGTTTACGGATGCTGATAATTACCAATTAGAGAGAGCCTATTGGAATGTATCTGATTTTGATGGTAACTCATGGAGATGCAACCCCTCTCATGGATTTTATTACGATGATTTTTCTTCGCTTCATCCTGACTGGCAAATATCATCCGGAAACTGGATTATAGAAAACAATAAATTAAAACAAACCAACGAAGCTGAAAATAATACCAACATATATTCATGGCTTGATCAATCATTAAGCAATGAATATGTTTATGAATGGAAAGGAACAACTACCGGAAGTGGCACCAATCGTCGCTCAGGATTTCATTTTGCATCGGATAACGGATCTTTGCCAAATCGTGGAAACTCATATTTTGTATGGTTTAGAATTGACAATCATAACTTGCAATTTTACAAAGTAACCAATGATGTATTTACACTGGTACATACCATTCCTTTTACAACTACTCCCGGCGTTGAATATTTATATCGCGTAATATACAACAGAGTAACTGGTAAAATCTCTGTTTTTGTAAACGGTAACTTTGTTGGAAGTTGGACAGATGTTAATCCATATCAAAACGGTCAATACGTTTCTTTTAGAACCGGAAATGCTACTTACATAATAGACGATTTCAAAGTATTCAGAAGTAGATCTTCTACTGCTACAATCACTGTTGGAAATAATTCCGCCATGATTCGCTATCAAAATCCCGACCCCATGACTCCTGCAGCAAAAATTACTTCATTGGTTAAAGACCAGGTACATTTATTTACTTCTGCTGAAGAGCTTTTAAATATTGATTGGACAGCTCCTGAATTTTCCGGTTTCATACATGATGGAGTAAGTAATGATGTAGATACATTTATTAATACTCAAACCTTTACTGCCAACTGGCAAGGTTGGAATGACCCTCATTCTGGAATTGCCTATTACAATTACGCTACTGGTACTTCACCCGGTTTAGATGATGTAATTCCTTTTACTAATAATGGGTTAAATGAGTTTTGTAGTTATAATACTTCCACAATTCAACCCAATGGCACACAATATTTTCATACCATTCAGGCAGTAAATCAAGCAGGATTAATCAATCAAGCAAGTAGCAACGGTTTTTATTTGATTCTATCTACCACTTCTGCTATCAATGAAAACCACATTACACGTATTTATCCAAATCCTGCAAGTAAATTCGTGCATATAGAATCAGAAGAACCTGTTACCACTGTGCGTATCATAGATCAAACCGGAAGGGAACACTATGTTTTAAATAGCCAACAAGCTATTCAAACTGTAAATTTACCAAGCCTGACCGCTGGCACTTATTTTATGGAACTAAATCACAAAACAATGATTCGTATCATTATCATTCCATGAAATACGTAGTGTTATTCATTAGCT
>CALEWF010000194.1 GCA_937925455.1 uncultured Flavobacteriales bacterium
TTACAAGTCCTCGGGGCTCAGCCACACAGTGCATCGGGGTAGCGGTGTCTTCGTGCCCTCAGCCCCGCTACCCCGTGCCCTGTGGGCTTCGCCCCTGCGGGCTTTCCACTTCCATCCCCAGCAGTCCGCCCTTTGGGGCGGATAATTTAAAAGACGCCAAACATCGGGGTAGCGGGTTAATTCGCCCCCAAGAGGCGGAGGAACACGCGAACGCCCCCAATAATATTGTATGATTAAAAAAAATTCTGATGATTATTTGGAGATAAATACGTATCAATAAATATGATAGATATTGTGATTCATTATTGCTATGTAATACCTATAATACTTCCAAATCTTCCGGTTTTATGATGAGAATAACGGGCAGAATAAAAAATTTCCGGATGAGCATACGTACAAATTCCGGCTGTTTCAATTTGTGATTCAGGAATACCACAAGAAGATAACCAGTATTGGTTTGCTTTCCAAAGGTCTAAATATGCTTTATTTTCTGTTTTTCCTTTAATAAGCAGTTTGTCAGAATTTGGGAAAGAGGCTTTTACGGCCTCAATAACATCCGGACCCACCTCATAGTTTATAGCACTAATGGATGGCCCGATTCCAACTACCAAATGGTGTGGATTGCAGTTAAAGTCATACAACATTTTAAATACTGTTTTTTTTACAATACCGTTCACAGTTCCTTTCCAGCCAGCATGAATGGCTGCTACTACCTGGTTTAATGGGTCAGCAACTAACACCGGCACGCAATCTGCACTCATAACACCTATGGCTATTCCATGCATTTGGGTAATTAAGGCATCTACACCTAGAAGTTCTTCCGGCGTGGTTTGTGGGGTTACAATAACAATTTTGTCGCTATGGGTTTGCTTCGGAAAAATTAGATTTTCAGGGGTTATATTGAGAAATGAAGCTACAATACTGCGGTTCAGCTCTACTGCATGTGAGTTGTACTCAACCCAATAACTAAGATTGAAACCGGCCGCATCACCTGATGAATTTGCACCCTTACGGGTTGTTACTACATGGTTTATTCCTTGTAGCGCTTTCAAGTTGTTAAACTCAAAAAAAACTGTTCCTCGATAGGAGATAAAACCCATAGGATAAAGATAATCACTAAGATTGAAAATTAACGAATTGTTATACCTTTGGTTTACTAACCAAAAGAAGTATGGCAAAAAAGAAAACATCTGTTTCAAAGCCCATTATATCTGATAAGAATAAACCTATTTCATCTATTCCTAAAGTGGGTTTTTTTGAAAAAAACCAGCGTTGGCTGATTTATGTGCATCTCTTCATTGCTGCATTGGTGAGTTTTCTTTTGTTTGATATTAAAGTAACGGAAGCTGGAGATGATTCTGCCTATATTCAATTAACCTATAAGTTATTAAAATATGGCACGATATCTAATTTACAGGCATCGGGTTATTCCATGTTTTTAGCTATATTTTATTGGTTGTTTGGATTGAATATCGGATTATTTAAAGTGGTTTCAATTTTCTGTGTTTTAGGTAGCATTTATTTTACCTATCGGGCATTTAAAAATAATATTGATGGCTACATTTTACATGCTGCGTTATTTCTTACCTCTGTAAATTATTTGATGGGATATTACGCATCCACTACATTTTCTGAGCCGTTGTTCATGTTTTTGCAAAGCTTGTTTTTATGGTATGCACTGCAAATTTACATTCCGAAAATATCTGATCAATGGAACGATATAAAACGTCCGGCGATTTTAGCATTTTTGGTGTTTCTACTTATGCTTACCCGTAATATTGCCTTGGTAGTACCGGTTAGTGTGATGATTTTTCTGAGTTTCAGGAGAAATTTTGTAGAGCTTGCAAAGTTTGGTATGGCATTTATACTATTTTACATACCATATTACTTTATTCGAGGAGCGTTATTCAAATCATCTGAAAATCAATATGGCTCTCAGTTTTCATTTATTATGATGAAAAATCCCTACAAGCCTTCGCTAGGGAATGATGATTTTGGAGGCTTTGTGCAACGATTTATGGATAATGCCAATCAATTTTTGTCAAAGCATTTACTTAAACAAATGGGATTTTTAGATCCGGAATCAAAATTGTTGTTTCCGGTTGTTGCCATTTTAGTGATATTAATTGGTATTAGCGCTATTTTTCTTGCGGTACGCAAAAAGTTCGATAGTATTTCACTTATTGGGTTTTATGTGATGTGTATGTTAGGAGGAACTTTTCTGGCAATGCAGAAAATATGGGGTCAAGATCGTTTTATTTTAATTTATTACCCGTTTATTCTAATTATCATTTTTTGGTTTTTTAAAGAAATTTCTACACTCCGCCCCGTATTAAAATTTGTCAAGACCTTGAGTTATGTGCTGATAGTTTTTATTGCAGGTTTTTCCATTCAACGTACATTAACACGTATTGCAGAAAATCAAAACGAATTACCGTATAGTTTAAAAGGAGATATGACCTATGGGCTCACTCCGGATATGAAAAATTTTGCCGCCATTAGTAAGTATGCAGGTGAATATGTGCCTGACACGGCTATGATTTTATCAAGAAAACCTTCTATTTCTTTTATTCATGGCAATCGAGAATTTCATGGGTTGTATGCAATTCCTTATGTGGATGAAAAAGAAGCCTTGCAAGCAGGTAAAACGTATCAAATTTTGGAGTTAAATGCCTGGGCTATGTATCCTGACATGAATTTTAAGAAACCACTATATCCATACATTCGTGCGGTATTTATGGGAGGAGGAAATCCTCCGGCCGATCAGCGGTATAAAATAAATACCTACTATTTGTTTTTTGAATTTGACCCGCAAGATTCGTTGGCATTAAGTCTTAAAAAGGCTGGACTTCCAGTAATTGATCAGGTGAATGAATTTGTTTCATCATATCAGGAAAAATATTTTGCGATTCCTTCCAATCATAAAAAATACCTGCAAGAGAATAGAATTTATTATGCGATAACTGCAAATTTAAGAATGA
>CALEWF010000195.1 GCA_937925455.1 uncultured Flavobacteriales bacterium
TACCTAAGGAAGCATCTACTAATTGGGTTTTTGCTTTCAATGATGGGATATATTTTATGTATTTTCCGAAAAGAAAGTCTAATGATGAAGGTCTTTACTGGCTCAAAATTAGCATAAGATAATTTTATCATTTTAAGAACAAACTTTCAGGTGTGTTTTAGCATATTAGTGTGTCTGATTATAAAATAAATTCTTATCTATAAAAATCATTTTTAGTTCCTAATTGTTTTCCTTCAGCCAACCAAGCAAAAGCTTGTTGGCTTTCTGAAAAAGAGGGATTATTTTCATGATCCCGTTATGGGGGAGCGTTTCAAAGAAAATGCTCCATTCACTTCGCTCATTACTTTTTTATTTTCCTACAGCCAATCAAGTAAAACTTGTTGGCTTTCTGAAAACAAAAAAACCCCTGTCGGGACTTGACCATTTTCTTTGGCGGAGAGTGAGGGATTCGAACCCCCGGAACCTCTCGGTTCAACGGTTTTCAAGACCGCCGCAATCGACCACTCTGCCAACTCTCCGGGGGCAAAAGTAGTACAAATTTTAAAATTCCAAAATTTTGCAGCTATTCAAAATTGGTCATAGAATGCCACTTTCGTTCGTTGGCTAAAGGCTGGATGGCAAGTTCTGCACGAATTACATCCACAATGCTGGGATAGGTGTTTGCCAGAATTTTTTCCAGTTTGTGTTCCTTTTTCCACTTAATTTTAGTGATGCCTTCTTTTACCTGAGGTACTAAGTTTTTATCTTCAGAATACATTCTGAACCAAACGGTTTTTTTGAGCTTACGGTTCAATGGTGAACCATAAGTATGATAAGTGTCGGTAAGGTGGCGAATAATAATCAGGTTTTTAATTCCACATTCTTCCTGCACTTCACGCAAGGCAGTGGTTTCTATGTCTTCGTTGGGTTCGGCTTTCCCTTTGGGCAAATCCCATTTACCATTTCTGAAAATAAACAATATCTTGTTTTTTCCATTTCGTACTAATCCGCCACCTGCTAACACCAACTGGTAATGTTTCCGAAATTTTCTCCACATCAGCGGAACATCATTGCCAATTACATAATAGCAAAGCTTTTCGCCAACGTGATTTTCAAATAATCGTATAATTTTTTCAAACGGGTCTGATTTTTCAAAAAAAACTACGCTTACTTTTTTAAAACCTGGTACATGCTTGGCCGGTTTCTCTGCAATAAACAGTACGTTGCCGTTTATGAAAACTTTATACATTTGCAGTCATGATTTATAGTGAAGAGGTTGCCCTGAATGTTGCTGAATATTTGCTACAAATTAAAGCAATAAAATTAGAACCCTCCAATCCTTTTACATGGTCTTCTGGTTGGAAGTCGCCCATATACTGTGATAACCGAGTTACTTTATCTTATCCACAGGTGCGTACTTACATTCGGCAGCAATTAGTAAAAGCCATTGAAGACCGTTTTGAAAAACCACAAACCATTGCCGGGGTAGCTACGGGTGGAATTGCTCATGGAGTGTTAGTAGCACAAGAGTTTGGGGTTTCGTTTGTGTATGTTCGTCCAGAAAGTAAAAAGCACGGATTGAAAAATCAAATTGAAGGCCATTTGCAGCATCGTAATGATGTGGTGGTGGTAGAAGATTTGGTTTCAACCGGCAAAAGCTCGCTGGCAGTTGTAGAAGCATTGAGGGCAGAAGGATGCGATGTGAAATACATGGCAGCTATTTTTAATTACGGATTTGAAGAAACCGAATATTTATTTAAAGCTCATAAAATAGAATTGGTAACCTTATGTGATTACTCACACCTCATCCGCAAAGCACTAGAACTTGAATACATTAAGCAAGAACAGATGGATGTGCTATTACAATGGAGAAAAAATCCGGCAAATTGGGGTAAATAAATATTGATAGTATTATGACACGCATAGAAATAGAAAAAAGAGAAATAAACACAACCCAAGAAAAGGTGTTTGAATACCTCCGTAATTTAGATAATTATAAAGAGTTGATGCCCGAATCAGTTTCTGACTGGCAGTCTACGCCAGACCATTGCACGTTCAAGATTCAGGGGCTTGCCCGTATTGGTATGAAAATCGAAGAACGAATACCGTATTCATCCATCTTTATCAAATCACAAGGGGAAGGTCCGTTTGATTTTACACTCACCATCCATATTGACCCGCATGGCAATCATTGTTTTGCCCGTATGGTGTTTGAAGCCGAAATCAACATGTTTATGAGAATGATGGTAGAAAAACCTCTTGGTACTTTCTTCGAATATCTCACCCAAAAGGTTCAAGAAAAGTTTGAACAAGGTTAAACGCGGTAAGTATTAAGTAAATTCTCAGTCACTAAATCCGGCCTTTCTTTACTTTTATTGCGAGTATTCTTTTTTAATGTAATTCTGTTTATTCATTTAATTTATCAGGCTGCCTATGGGGCTGTTCGTTCCAAGTCCTCGGGGCTTAGCCACATAGGGCATCGGGGTAGCGGTGTCTTCGTGCCCTCAGCCCCGCTACCCCGTGCCCTGTGGGCTTCGCCCCTGCGGGCTTTCCACTTCCATCCCCGGCAGTACGCCCTTTGGGGCGGATGATTTGAAGATGAGTTGATTTGAAGATGAATTGATTTGAAGATGATATGGTTTTAGCGTCATTGCGACCCGCCTTTGGCGGGAAAGCAATCTGTATGATACGGAGGAGGAAAAACCTTACAGGTTTTTAAAAACCTGTAAGGTTTAGCATCGTAGCATTGAGGCTGTCGCCCTCGCTATGACGCTAAAATTATAGGGCAGCGGGTGAATCCGCCCCTTCGAGGCGAAGTAGCACGCGGTCGCCCCCCTATAATTATATTCTAATCACAATTTTAGGATAATTTTATTCAAACATTACGCGTATTTCCTTGATTTGATAAACACAAGCTTCCCCGCTTTCCTTAGCTATGATAAGCCGCCCGGCTTCATCTATTCCCTGAATGATTCCCTGAAATTTTCCGGTTTTATCTTCAAAGCTTTGCAGGGTGTTGTATCCCAACAAATATTGCAAGTAAAATGACTTGATTTTTTGTTCAGCACCAGAACGCAATAAATGATACCATGCATCCAAGTAAGGGAAAAGTTGCGTTAAAACCGTTTTGGGAGAATAGCTCAGACCAGTAACTTGCTTCCACGAAACAGGGTTGGGTAATTCTGGTGGAAAGCTAGTTTGATTTAAGTTGATGCCAATACCTACAATGCTGCCGGAGATTTGGTGCTGTGTGATCATATTTTCTATGAGTATGCCACCAGATTTTTTATTGCCGATGTAAAGGTCATTTGGCCATTTGATTTGTGATTTTTCAGAAACCTGCTGTTGCATAAATTGCATCAATGCATTGCTGATGGCCATGTTGAGAAGGAATTGTCTGGCGGGATGCAGAAATTTTGGCTGAAGCCAAAGGCTGAATGTAAGCGAATCGCCGGGATAGCTATGCCATTTTGTCCCAATTTGACCACGGCCCGCTGTTTGATATGATGTAAATAACACGTAGCCTTCGGCTTGAAAAGATTTTTCAACGGTTTCCCGAAGTAAATCATTGGTAGAAGTACAAGATTCTACTTCCAGTAGCTTATTACCAATAATTAACGGTTCAGATGTCAAGGTATCGTGTAGTTTTGTAATTTTGCAGTTTACATGAATTATTTGAATGACAAAGAAGAAAAAGAATCAGGAAGAATCAAAACTTTTAGATGCCATCATTCATGGTATTGAAGAAAAGAAAGGGACAGACATTGTAATACTCAATCTGGAAAACATTCCTAATTCCATTTGCAGCTATTTTGTAATTTGTACAGGTTCCTCATCCACGCAAGTGGAAGCCTTAGCTGATTCGATCACGGAAGAAGTACAAAAAGCCTTGAAAATAAAACCATGGCATGTGGAAGGATATGAAAATAAACAATGGATACTGATTGATTACATGGATGTGGTAGTGCATGTCTTTCAGCCCGATGTACGTGAATTTTATGGCATTGAAGAACTTTGGGCTGATGCAGAGCTCACCCGGGTAGAGCCTGTAGTTGCAAAACCCTAATGCCGGTTTCTTTGTTATGCTTTCAATCGTAAATAATTGGTTATATTAAAAAAAACAGTAGTTTAGTCCAATCATGTCAGAACAGAATAAGTTTCCCAACATGGAAAACAAGAATACAGGTAACAATCCATCCGGCGGCAACAAACGCCCTCGCTTTAATTTTAATTTATATTGGATTTATGCGCTCATTGCTATTATTTTCATTGGGATGCAGATATTCAGCAGTTTTAATTCTGCGCTCAAAGAGATAAATAAAAATGAGTTCATCGAAATGATGAAAGATCTGGATGTAAAGCAGATCACCATAGTAAATAATGAATTTGCAGAGATTACCATATCCCCCGATCGCCTGGAAAAAGAAAAATACAAAGACGTTCGGGAACGTTCGTTTGGAGGAGAAAATTTAGGACCTCACTACCGTTACAATATCGGTTCGCCTCAGTTGTTTGATACTGAAATTAAAGACCTCTGGACCCAATATCCTGATACGAAAAATGTGGAAATCAGAAACGAAACCCGCAAAAATCTGTTTGGTGATTTGTTGAGTTGGCTGATCCCTATCGGGTTAATGGTGTTGGTTTGGATATTTATTATGCGTCGGATGAGTGGCGGACCGGCCGGCGGTCAAATCTTTAACATAGGAAAATCGAAAGCCAAACTCTTTGATAAAGATACCCATGTATTGGTTACGTTTGACAATGTAGCTGGCTTGGATGAAGCCAAGGTAGAATTAAAAGAAATTGTTGATTTTCTAAAAAATCCCAAAAAGTACACCGACCTGGGTGCTAAAATTCCCAAAGGAGCTTTGCTGGTAGGTCCCCCCGGAACTGGAAAAACCTTGTTGGCGAAGGCCATTGCCGGCGAAGCTAAAGTACCTTTCTTCTCGCTATCCGGTTCTGATTTTGTGGAAATGTTTGTGGGAGTTGGAGCTTCGCGGGTTCGCGATTTATTCCGTCAGGCCAAAGAAAAAGCCCCGGCCATTATCTTCATTGATGAAATAGACGCCATTGGGCGAGCTCGTGGCCGTTCGATAGCACAAGGGGCAAACGATGAGCGGGAAAATACATTAAACCAGCTTCTCACTGAAATGGATGGGTTTGAAGCCAATACCGGAATTATCATTCTGGCAGCTACCAACCGTGCCGATATTTTGGATAAGGCATTGTTACGTCCAGGTCGTTTTGACCGTCAGATTTACATTGACCTTCCGGATTTGAACGGCAGAAAAGAAATTTTTAAAGTACACATGAAGCCGCTGAAAAAGCTGGATAAAAGTGTAGATATTGATTTGTTGGCTAAACAAACTCCCGGATTTTCGGGGGCGGATATAGCCAATGTGTGCAACGAAGCCGCATTGATAGCAGCTCGTAAAAATAAACAATCTATTACCCGAGAAGATTTTAACGATGCTATAGACCGGGTGATTGGCGGATTGGAAAAGAAAAATAAAGTAATAGCACCGAAAGAAAAGAAAACCATTGCCTATCATGAAGCCGGCCATGCCACGGTAAGTTGGTTGCTCGAACATGCCAGCCCGCTGGTAAAAGTTACTATCATTCCGCGAGGGCAATCGTTAGGAGCTGCATGGTACTTGCCTGAAGAACGACAAATTACTACCAAAGAGCAGCTCATTGATGAAATTTGTGCTGCTTTGGGTGGAAGGGCTGCTGAACAGGTTCAATTTGGTAAAGTTTCTACCGGTGCACTCAGCGATTTGGAAAAAGTAACCAAGCAAGCTTATGCCATGGTTTCTATTTACGGACTGAATGAACGCATTGGTAATTTAAGTTATTATGATTCTACAGGCCAATCGGATTATTCTTTTACCAAGCCGTATAGCGAAAAAACAGCAGAGATAATTGATGAAGAAGTGAAAAAACTGGTGGATGAATGTTATGCCAAGGCTGTGCGTATTTTGTCGGAAAATAAAGACAAACTGGATATTCTTGCCAATCGCTTGTTGGAACGCGAAATCTTATATCGTGAAGATTTGGTAGAAATATTTGGTGAACGGCCTTGGGGAGAAAATACCAATGGTATATCGGTGAAGCCAGAAGAGCCGGTTGAAACTAATCAGCCTGCAGCTCCGGTAACGCCTGAAAATCCTCCGGCTTGACATAATAACAACGCCAGCTTTTTCCTCCCCAGAGGAACCGATGGTCTAATTGATATCCGCATTTTTCAAGAACACGGGCAGATGCTAAATTCTCTTCATGTACCTGAGCCCGTAATTTTTTCTGTCTGCATTTGTATAGTGCATGGTGCGTTAAGATTTGTACGGTAATAAAGGCATAGCCTTGATTCCAAAATTGAGGCAAAAACCGAAATGAGATATCCCATTGTTCTGGCAAATCATCAAATATCCGGAAACCGGCCAACCCAATGGGTACATCATCGGGTGTACATACCAGCCATCGCTCGATGCCCTGTAAAGAAAGTTTATGATTTTGTTCTATAAAATTTTCAGCTTCACGAAGGGTGCGCCAAGGAACTTCCCCAGTATATTTCATTACTTCGGGATTGCCATTCAGTGTAAGTAAAAATATTGCATCTTCTGAGTTAATTTTCCGAAGGTAAACTAATGGGTGTGAAAAAACCTGTTGAGCGGAATTCATACTTTATTCCAGGTAAACGGCCATGCCGGTTTCTGAAATTTGAACATTTACATGCTCTTGCAGGTTGGTAGATAAAGACAACCCAATAAAATCAGCTTTAATCGGAAATAACTTGTGGTCACGGTCTATTAAAACGAGCGTTTGCATTTTTTTGAGGGGATATTCCAAAAAATATTTTACACCGTACATCATGGTTTTTCCGGTATTCAATACGTCATCCACCAATATTACCACTCCACTTTCTGCCCCTGCCAAATTCCCAGCACTGCTTTGTATTTCGCTTTGTAGTGGGTTTTCTTTATTGACAGTGAGTTTCACTAATTCAACCTGAATAGGGCTAATGGCTCGTAATTTTTCTGCAATTAATGCTGCCAAGGCATACCCGTTAGGGGCAATACCGGCAATGGTGAGTGATGATTCTGTATAATTTTCTTCATATACCTGGTATGCCAGGCGGTTTATTTTTTGTTGAATTTGCTGGTTATCGAGAATCAGTGTTTTCAAGTTGCCGGTTTTTTGAGGGCTAATTTACGCGTTTTCGATTGGTTATAAAAAATGTATTGCTTGGATACATCTACGATAAACCGCTTTTTTAAAAACTTTCTGCCCAAAAGGATGGTGTGTTTCATACTGCTTCGGTCAGTCAAAGAAAATTCTGTTTCGATGAGCATGCCAGCTAATTGAACTTTCAGGGTTACAAAGTAACGTTCTTCGGCATGGCCGGAAGAGCTTTTTACCACCTTGCGTTTGGTAATGGGCACCATGATTTCTTTAGCATGTCGGGCCCGATATTTTTTGGCCAGAGGAATAAAACAAACATACGTTGTGCCATCTATTACCGATTCACCTTTGATGCGACAATGTAGTGAAGAGGTGTAGGCACCGGTATCAATCTTTGCATCCAAATTTACCAGATTAAATTCCGGTAGGTCAATTTTCTCTTTTCGCCCGATGATTTTTTTCTCGGACTTAACTTTCTTCTTTTTTTTTATTTCTTTTTCGGTCAAGAGGCTTAACGCTTTCTTAGTAAACTCATAATTTCAGTTTAACAGCATCCAGTAAACTACTCGTTAATTTTACATAGTATTTAAAGATGCCGTGAGGTAAAAATACACAATAATTTACATGTTATGCAGGTGAAGATATTGGGAACTTCCGGTTCTGGTGGTTGGCCAGCGTTGTTTTGCAACGGCTATGCATCTCAACGCGCCCTCGAAGTGGGAGGAAAAAATATCCGTTCTCGAAGTTCTATTATTATTGACCAGGTACTAAAAATAGATTTTCCTCCCGATTCTTTTCATCAAGCAGTAACGCATGGGTTTAATTTTTCAGACCTTAAATATTTGTTTATTACCCGTTCCAGCTATAATAATTTTGCCGCTGCGGAGTTGGAAAATCTCACTCCTTTTTTGGCACAGCGAAAAAACTTAGATTTTGTCCGAATTTTTGGAAATACTGAATCCATTGCCCAGCTAAAGCGCATGGAAGGTTCTGTGCATGCTACGTTTCATGAAATTCAGCCGGACCAAATGATCAATATCGGGTCGTTTGATGTGTATCCGCTCAAGGCTATGAACAACGGCGATTTATACCCGCTCAATTACATTGTTCGTAAGCAGCGAAAAGCCTTATTATATGCAACGGATACCGGAGTATATGAAGAAAAAACTTGGAAAAACTTGAAAGGTTTGCAGGTACAAACTGTTATTGTAGAATGTTCGCAAGGTCCTCGCAAATCTACATTTATGGAAAAGATGGGCTTGCCTGATGTATTGGTTTTTAAAAAGAAAGCTGAAGAAATAGGATTAACCAACCAATATTCGCGTTGGATTATTACACATTTTTCACATCAAGGCGGGTTGTTGCACGAAGAGATGGAGTATGTTGCACGTCCTTTCGGATTGGAAGTGGCATATGATGGAATGGTGCTGGAGGTATAATTACCTTTACATTTTTAAACATTTTGCACATTCCTGCATTTTTACAACCTTAGCAGGAATTTATTGCAGGTGCATTCTAATACCATTGGGCATATTATTCAGCTTACCACGTTTGGCGAATCGCATGGGTCGGCCATGGGCGGAGTGATAAGCGGTTTTCCGGCCGGAATTGCCGTTGATAAAGCCATGATACAACAAGAATTAGCCAAACGCAAGCCGGGCCAATCGTTGCTTACTACCCAGAGAAAAGAAGAAGACGAAGTAGAATTTTTATCCGGAATATTTGAAGCAAAAACACTTGGTACTCCTATTGGATTTATAGTTCGCAATCAGGACCAAAAAAGCCAAGATTATGATGCGTTGAAAGAGGTGTTTCGGCCTTCGCATGCAGATTATACTTGGCAAAAAAAATTTGGTATTCGCGATCATCGCGGTGGCGGACGCTCTTCAGCCCGGGAAACGGTAAGTAGAGTGGTGGCAGGGGCTTTGGCTAAACAGTTGTTACAACATTGGAACATTACAGTTCATGCGTACGTTTCGGCGGTGGGTACGGTAGGTTGCGAAGTGCCTTACACAGAACTTGATTTAGAAAAAACGTACGAGAATGATGTGCGCTGTCCGCATGAGTCAACAGCTTTGCAAATGAAGGCAAATATAGAAGAAGCTCGTAAACAGGGTGATACCTTGGGTGGAATAATTACTTGCATTGTGAAAAATTCCCCCGTGGGTTTGGGGCAACCTGTATTTGCCAAATTACATGCAGATTTGGCGCATGCCTTGTTTGGTATTAATGCTGTAAAAGGAGTGGAGATAGGGGATGGATTTTCAATTACAGAAAAGAAAGGGAGTACAGTAAAAGACCTATGGAGTAAGGGAGATGTAGGGCGAATAAAAACAACAACGAATCATTCTGGTGGAATACAAGGAGGAATCAGTAATGGAGAAGATATAGTATTACGGGTGGGATTTAAGCCGGTATCAACCTTGCAGCAGCCCTTGGAAGTAATGAGTAGTAGTGGAGAAGAAATAATATTAACCCCCAAAGGGCGGCATGATCCCTGTGTGTTGCCGCGGGCAGTGGTGATTGTAGAATCAATGGTAGCCTGGGTGATGGCTGATCATTTGTTATGGGCTTGCACCGATACGTTGGATAAAATGAAAAAGGCATGGTTATGAATGGATTGAAGCGTGTTCCGTTGTATGTACAAATATTGATGGGCATGGGTGTTGGAATAGCCATTGGGCTTTTGGCCCTTGGCAATGGATTGCAACAATTTGTTTTGGATTGGGTGAAACCGTTTGGTACAATCTTCATGAAGTTGCTCAAATTAATTGCCATGCCTTTGGTATTGGCCTCTCTGATTACTGGTGTTGTTTCATTAAAAGATATTACTCGCTTATCGCGCATGGGAGGGAAAACGTTGTTAATTTACATAGTAACCACGGTTATAGCTATCAGCGTGGGGCTGGCGGTGGTGAATATTATTCGTCCTGGCGCATTTTTATCCCAATCTACCCGCGATCAACTCAAAGAACAATATGCTTCCGATTTACAAGAAAAATTATCGAAAGCAACAGAGACTATTCATGATGCTGGGCCATTGAAATTTTTGGAAAACATGGTGCCTGAAAATATTGTGGCAGCGGCAAGTGATACCCGGATGATGTTGCAAGTGATTTTTTTTGCCGTGTTGTTAGGAATAGCATTGGTGCTTTTGCCCACAGAAAAATCATCACCGATGATAGGATTCTTTAGTTCTCTGAACGAAGCCATTTTAAAAATGGTGGACATGATCATGTGGTTTGCTCCGGTAGGTGTAATGGCTTTAATAGCAGGTGTGATGGTGGATGTGGCTGGAAAAAATCCGGAAACGGTATGGCAGGTGTTGTATTCTTTATTGATGTATAGCCTCACAGTGATGATTGGTTTATTGTTGATGCTGGTGTTGGTTTATCCTTCAATGATTTGGATCTTAGCCAAACGATTTTCTCCTTTGCGTTTTTTTAAAGCCATCAGCCCAGCTCAGTTAATGGCATTTTCTACCAGTTCGAGTGCGGCTACACTGCCTGTAACCATCGAACGTGTGGAAGAACATTTGGGAGTATCGAAAGAAGTATCAGGATTTGTATTGCCGTTAGGAGCTACGATTAACATGGATGGAACCAGCTTGTATCAGGCGGTAGCAACGGTGTTTATTGCACAGGCCTATGGAATTGATTTGAATTTTTCGCAACAATTAACGGTTATACTAACGGCAACGCTGGCTTCTATTGGTTCGGCGGCTGTACCGGGAGCGGGGTTGGTGATGTTGATTATTGTTTTGAATTCTGTAGGATTAGATCCGGCTGGAATAGCCTTAGTGATGGCACCAGACAGGCTGCTGGATATGATGCGTACTGTGGTGAATGTAACGAGTGATTGTGCTGTGGCTACCATTGTAGCCAGTAGTGAAAACGGGAGAATAGAAATGAAAGAATAAAATTTTAAAAAAAATGATGAATATTGGCAGCCGGATAGAAGCGAAAAGCCCGGAGGGGCGAATGCCGCAGCGCAAGGAGCAGCGGGGCTGAGGGCACGAAGACACCGCTGCGACTATGCGATGCGTGTATGAGCCCCGAGGACTTGCAGCGTATAGCCGTGCATGCCCCTAATAAAAAAAATTGCTATGATTGGTTTTTTGAATTATCAAACTCATCCGGATGATGTGCAAAAGCGGGTATTTTATTATCGGTTTGAAGATGTGTATCAAACCATGCAGCTGGAGTTACAAAAAAAGAATATTGCCTTTGAAACGCATGTGGAAGATGATGGTACCTTTACGTATTACATCATTGTACAACGGGAAGACTTTGATGAAGCGTATGCATGTAATGCCAAGGCATTAACGGCGCATAAAAAACCTTTTTTGGCAGATAAGGGATTGAGAATTTTTATTTTTTCTATATTTTTTATTTTTACTGCCATTGCTATTGTTGGTTATGTAGTGAGTAATTTTTTCTGAAATTTTTATTTGTTGAATCGCAATATTATCATAGGATTTATTACAATTTTAATTTCCTCGCTGCTTTTTTGGGGGTTGTTGTATATTCTATCGTATTATATTAATTATCAGTCGTGGTTTTCGTTGCGATATAAGTCTTTAAAAGCCTGTGATATTTACGAAGGACAAAGTTTAAACGGGGCATGTAAAGTTCGCAAGCGAGTATTTACTTTTTCGGTGTTAGAAGCCCACATGAAACGCTATGGATTAGTAAATGTTCAGGACTTTATTCCAGAAATTTATGTTGACCTAAAATATTCTACTACTGATAATTTTACAGAGCGTGATTTGTATGGAAACCTATCAAAAGCTATGGTACACCCTGCTGTAGTAGAGCGTTTGAAGCGTGCAAGGGCACTGCTAAAAATGAGAAGGCCGGATTTAGAATTTATCATATTTGATGCAGCCCGACCCAAACGCATTCAGGATACGCTTTGGGTGTATTTGAAAGAACATCCTGGAAGAAATAAATATGTAACAGATCCCAATTCAGGTTCGATGCATAATTATGGTTTGGCATTAGATATTTCGTTGGCAGATAGTTTAGGAAATCCTGTTGATATGGGTTCGCCTTACGACCATTTTGGAGAAGAAGCGCATATTACTAATGAAGATATGCTGGTAAAAAAGCGGTTGATTAAATCATCCGCTCTTGAAAACAGAAAGCTGCTACGCGAAATTATGGTAATTAGTGGTTTTTCATCAATTACCAGCGAATGGTGGCATTTTTTTATTTCTCCAAAACAATTGCATGAACCTCCTGTAATCGTTCCCTGATGGCAGTTATTCAAATAATTATATTACTAATTATTCCTTACGGCGTGCAAGTATTGTGTGTTCATATACAACCTTTCCGATTTATCGGAACGGCCATTACATGTTTTTTAGTTGGAGTGTTATTGGGGAACGTTTTGCCGGAAGATTATTACGAACAAGAAAGCACTAAATCGTTTTATGAAATTTTGGTGCCACTGGGCAGTGTGCTGATGCTTATTAGTACCGATATTTCCAAGTGGATTAAGGTATCGTTGATCACTATGGCATCTTTTATTTTTCAGGTAGTATCGGTAATTATTGCCGTAATTATTGGTTTTTACTTATTTAAAAATTCTTTGACTGATTTACTACTAATGGCCGGGATGATTACCGGAACTTACATCGGAGGTTCGCCCAATCTTTCGGCTGTACAATTGGCTTTGGGAGCGCCTCCTGAAATGTTTACCCGCGTTTTTTTATCTGACATGTGTGTAAGCATTCCATACTTAGTATTTATTATGGTGTTTGCCGGAAAAATATTGCACCAGATATTACCTACTTTTAGAGGCATCTCAGAATCTGAAAAACAGCTGCAAACTGAAGAAAAAAAGTTTTATGAATTTGGATTGCTGAAACGTGTTCAGTTTATAGCTACAGGAATTATTCTTGCTGTATTGGTAACCCTTGTTCCCATAGGCTTGCATGTGTTGTATTATGGCAGCATGAAAGGTATAAGTATGGCTTTTTTGATTTTATCCATTACAGTAATTAGTGTGTTGCTATCGTTTGTTTCGCAGGTTCGAAATTTACCCGGAAATTTTGAAGTTGGCGATTATTTATTTAATACTTTTTTTCTTTGCATGGGAACACTTACTCAGTTGGATTTGTTAGTGCAAGTAGATATCAAATTATTGATGTTTAATGCTTTGGTACTTTATGGTTCGTTTTTGCTACATTTTATAGCTGCTTTGCTATTTAAAATAGATCGAGATACCTTTATTATTACTTCAGTGGCGGGTATTATGAGTCCGCCTTTTATTCCGGCAGTGGCATCATCACTGCATAATCGAGACATTATTGTGCCGGGTATGGCGGTTTCTATTGTTGGGCTGGCAGCTGGAAATATTTTGGGAATTTCTATAGCAAACTTTTTAATGTATTTTGTATGATTTTAGACAATGAATTTTGGACGAAGCGTTATATGGAAGGAAATACAGGATGGGATATAGGATATCCTTCAACACCCATTAAAGAGTTTGTAGATAAATGGAATAACAAGCAAGCCATTATTCTTATTCCAGGTGCAGGTAATGCTTACGAGGCAGAATATATGCATCGAAAGGGATTTTCCAATGTTTATGTATTAGATATTACAGAATATCCATTAAAGCAGTTTAAACAGCGAGTGCATGATTTTCCAGAATCGAATGTAATACATCAAGATTTTTTTGAACATGAGGGGGAATATGATTTGATAATCGAACAAACCTTTTTTTGTGCGATAAATCCTTCTTTGCGTAAACGATACGCCATACATATGCATGAGCTTCTAAAACCCAAAGGGATACTTGCCGGTGTATTATTTGATGCGCCTATGAATCAAGATCAGCCGCCGTTTGGCGGAAGTATGAACGAATACCGAACCCTCTTTGAACCGTACTTTCAGTTCATTAAGTTTGAATCTTGCTCTAACAGTATTCAGCCTCGCCAAGGAAAAGAAATGTGGATGGAGATGGTGAAAAAATCATTTTGAAGGAAGTAATTATTGTTTTTCTTGAAAAATTCTAATGTTTACTCATTGAAAAACACGGTTTAATAAATTATTAAGAAATCTTAGATAATGTTATGATTATTTTGCATTCAAATTAAAATTGTATGCGAGTAATTTTAACTGTTTTGATTTTAATGGTTTGTAGTATTCAATTTTATTCACAACAAACCAATAGATCATCTTTTAAATCATCTAACTATTTAAATGATGCAGAAGATATAGTTTATGTTTTTTACAATGTCAGCGAGCCGGATTTTCCACAGTTGCCAAGTCAAGAAGACCAAGAAAGCGTAAAATTGTTTTTTAAAAATTTAGGGTATTGGTTAAATAATCGGGGGGAGTCTATTCAATTGAACGTAAATCAGGGAATTTTACCTGCTTTTACTTTAAAGAGAAGTGCTATACGCAGCTTGCCGGAGAATAAAAGTTTAGAATTTAAATCGTTTTATAATTCTCTCGAATCTTATATTCAATTTGTTGAAAATCATAAAGTTGTTGCTAAAGGTTCAATGCTTTTGCCCGAACCGCTTTTTAAAAAATTAGTCTCATTTTTTAACTAAAAATTTAAATGGATTTAATAATAAACCTTCTTATGAAAATGAAAATTAGGTATCTGATTATTTTATCTTTATTATCTGTAGGGTTTAATACATTAGTCAAGGCACAGCCTTCATACACTCATCCTACAACAGGGCTACAAAATACTTACACAGGCGCCTGTATGGTAAATGTATGTAGCGCGGTTTATTATGATGATGGTGGTGGTTACAGCAATTATTCTAATAACATAAATGGTGTTTTACGAACCTTTTGTCCAGATAATGCTGGACAGGCTGTACAGGTATATTTCAATTATTTTAATATTGAAGGAGGATCAGGTTGTCCCTATGATTTTTTTCAGGTCATTAACGGACCTACTCAAAACGGACCTGTAATTGCCAGTGGATGTGGAACCGATTTGCATGGACAAACTTACACTTCAACTCACCCGAGTGGATGTTTAACATTCCGTTTTTGGTCTGATAACACTACAACACTACCGGGTTGGGTCAGTATATTAACGTGTGTGCCGCATCCTAACGGTCCTGGAAATGGACCCCAAGCTGGTACCAATGCTGATTGTGCCTTTGCTACCGGTATTTGTAGCAATAGTTTTAACTTTACAGGGTTAAGTACAGGACCTGGTTTAACATCAGATGGTTGTGGTGGTTGCGTGCCTGCCGAAAATCATTCCAATTGGTACGAGTTTACTATCAGTACTTCTGGAATACTAGGATTTACAATTGTTCCGAATAACCCTAGTGTGGATGATTATGATTTTGCATTATATCAAGCCAATAATTGTTCTAGCTTGGGTTCACCTGTTAGATGTTCGTATGCGGCAACTACCGGAAATACTGGCTTACAAACAGGTGCTGGTGATTTTTCAGAAGATGCAACTGGTAACGGATGGGTAGAAACCATTAGCGTTACGGCAGGGCAGAAATTTTATTTATTAATTAATGAGTGGTCTCCTAATAATAGCGGATTTACATTAAATTGGAGTGGAACAGCCACAATTGCTACACCTAAACCCACTTTTGTTATAAATTCTGCAAATTATCCAGATGCTTCTACCTATACTGTTTGTCAAAATCAATCTTTAACTCTTTATGCTAATGGTGCTGGTGGTTCAACCTTTACATGGTGGAATCAAGCAACAGGTGGTATTCAAATCGGAACAGGAAATACCTATTCTCCATCTACATCCTCTGCTGGTACAGTAACCTATTATTTACAAGAACATACAGCCAGTGGTTGCGTATCTTCTCGTTCAGCTATTACTATAGTAGTAAATCCAACAAATACTGTAACAGGACCCGGCAGCGCTACGGTGTGTGTAAATACTGCTATGCCCCCAATTACACATACTACTACAGGAGCAACCGGCATAGGTACGCCCAGTGGTTTGCCCTCCGGCGTAACAGCTAGCTTTAGCAGCGGAACAATTACCATAAGTGGAACCCCAACTACAACCGGAACTTTTAATTATAATATTCCATTAACCGGAGGTTGTGGAAGTGTAAATGCAACAGGTACCATTATTGTAACAACTCCTAACACCGTAACAGGACCAGGAAGTGCCACAGTATGTGTAAATACTGCTATGACACCAATTACACATACTACTACGGGAGCAACGGGCATAGGCACGCCTACTGGTTTACCCTCTGGCGTAACAGCTAGCTTCAGCAGCGGAACAATCACGATAAGTGGTACACCAACAGCTGCTGGAACCTTTAATTATAGCATCCCTCTAACGGGTGGTTGTGGAAGTGTGAATGCTACAGGAACTATAATTGTTAATGACATAAATGTATCTGGACCGGGTAGTAGTTCAGCTTGTGTAAATAATGCCATTACCAATATTACTCATACAACTACCGGGGTATCAACCATGGGAAGTCCTGTAGGATTACCATCGGGTGTAACAGCAAGCTTTAGCAGTGGAACCATTACTATTAGCGGGACACCAACGGTTGCTGGAACATATAATTATACCATACCTCTAACAGGAAGTTGTGGAACAATAAACGCTACAGGTACAATTACAGTGGTTACATCAAATACTGTAAGTGGACCTAATAATGGTACGGCATGTATTAATGCTTCCATGCCCCCAATTACACTTACTACTACGGGAGCAACGGGCATAGGCACGCCTGCTGGTTTACCCTCTGGCGTAACAGCTAGCTTTAGCAGCGGAACAATTACCATAAGTGGAACCCCAACAACAACCGGAACCTTTAATTATAATATTCCATTAACCGGAGGTTGTGGAAGTGTAAATGCAACGGGGACGATAACTGTTCATGCCTTACCTAATGTAAATGCCTCTGCTTATCCTAACAATACTGTTTGCGATGGTGAAGAAATTACTCTTAATGGTAATGGAGCTCAATCTTATACATGGTCAGGTGGTGTTGTTGATGGTGTTCCATTTAATCAACCCCCATCAACTGTAACATACACTGTTACTGGAACGGATGCCAATGGTTGTACTAATACCAGCAGTATTGCTATTACCGTTTATTCAAATCCAACAGTTAGTGTAAATGCTGTTCCAGGCACTATTGTTTGTCAAGGTTCAAGCATTACATTAAATGGAGTAGGTAGTGGTACATCCTATACTTGGTCAGGCGGTATTACCGATGGTGTTTCTTTTGTACCCTCATCATCTAATACATATACAGTTACAACAGTTGATGCAAATAATTGTACCAATTCTACCACTGTTAATATTACTGTAAATCCATTGCCAACAGTAACTGCTTCAAGTAATAGTCCGGTTTGTTCAGGTAGTGATATTCAATTAATCGCTACATCTTCATCAGGAACTTCTTGTTTTTGGAGTGGTCCTAATTCTTTCTTATCTAATAATTTTACAGAAACAATACCATTAGCGAATGAATTATTACATGAAGGAAATTATACAGTTGTAGTTACAGATTTAAATACTTCTTGTACCAATTCGCAAACTGTGTTTATTGATGTGGTAAATCAAATTAGCTCTACGATTGATCCGGTCGCTCCTGTATGTCAAAATGAAGCAGCTATTCAATTAACGGCAGCTAATTCGGGTGGTACGTGGAGTGGACCTGGAGTAAATAATTCTGGATTATTCGATCCATCAGTTGCAGGGCCAGGAACACATACTATTACTTATTCGATTAGTGGTAGTTGCGGTAGTACCAGTACGGCGGATATTACTGTTCTTACATCACCAACTGCGACTGCATCATATAATAATCCGGTATGCGAAAATCAAACTTTAGTAATGGATGGAAACTCTTCGGTGAGCAATTATATTGCTTACTGGAAAGGTCCTAACAATTTTTATTCTCCTCATGAGTTAGATTCGATTGCTAATGCAACAACTAACTTAACGGGTACATACTGGTTTTATGTTGTATCAAATGATGGTTGTAAAGATAGTATCTCTTTGAATGTTGTTGTTTATGAAATACCTAGCATAGACAGTTATGTTGTTTCAGATAAAACATGTTATAATTTAAACAACGGTAGTATTGATATTACTGTTAATGCTTCAAGTTCATATAATGTAGTTTGGTCTAATGGTGCTATTACAGAAGATTTAATAAACTTAAATGAAGGTACATACACAGTTACGGTTAGTATAAATCCGTCTTGTGCTTATAGTCAATCATTTAATATTACATCGCCGCCTGCATTAGACTTATACTTGAAAAATATTACTCAACCTAAATGTGGATTAAATAATGGAAGTGTTAATTTAGGTAGCGCTGGTGGAACACCTCCATATACTTTTACCTGGCAACCTAATGTTTCTTCAGATTCATCTGCTAATCAAATAACAGAAGGTACCTACTTAATTACCTTAACTGATTATAACGGATGTACTGATACTCTTTCTATCAATATTATATGTTTACCTGACACAATGATAATACCTCAATTAGTTACTCCGAATGCTGACGGTAAAAATGATGTATGGGAAGTTGATTTAAGTAATTATCCAAACAATGTTGTAAAAATATTTAACCGTTGGGGTAACCTTATATTTACCGCTAATCCGTATTTACCGTCTAATTATTGGGACGGAAAAGTAGGTCAAAATATAATGTTAAGTTTAGGAAATGATTACCTACCGGTTGGAACATATTATTATGTGATAGATTTGTTTGGTGACGGAAGTAAGATTTACAAAGGATATATTGAACTACAATATTAATTATCAATAATATACGTATCATGAAAAAATATATTTTAGTTTTAGTTATTTCATTGATTACCGGATTTACATGGGGACAACAAGACCCACAAGCCTCAATGTATTTCTTTAATCCCTCATTTTTTAATCCGGGATATGTAGGCAGTCGTGGCTCGGTGAATCTCACTGCTGTTCACCGTTCACAATGGGTAGGTATTGATGGAGCTCCGATGACACAGTTCTTCTCTTTTCATATGCCTTTTGCTTCCCAAAATATGGGTTTAGGTGTTAATGTATTCCATGATCGGGTAGGCAGCAGAGTGAACACCGGTGTGTATGCTAATTATGCGTATCATATTCGATTAAATAGAAAAAATCATCGTCTTTCAATAGGCATTCGCGGTGGAACTGATATTTACCAGTATGATTTTAGTAATCTAACAGTAATAAATCCTACTGATCCATTTTATTCCACCAATTTTAGTGAAGCTAAATTTAATGTTGGGTTAGGTCTTTACTATTACGGAGATAGACATTATATTGGAATATCTGCTCCGCGATTGCTTGAGCCTAAGGTATCATCACTTCAAAATAATGAAGCATTATTAAAGCGTCATTATTTTATAACCGGAGGGTATGCTTTTCGGTTGTCCAGCGTGGTTGATTTAAAACCTTCAGTGCTGGTTAAAATGGTTGAAAATGCACCTATTACATTTGATGCTAATTTAAGCTTATACTTGTATAAGTATGTTTGGATAGGTGGATTGTATCGTTTCCATGAATCTTTAGGATTAAATTTGGCCTATACGCACAAAGATTTATTTACCATTGGTTATGCCTTCGATTATCCGCTATTTAATGAAATGCGCTTAAATAATTTCGGTAGTCACGAAGTGGTACTTTCATTTGATTTTAGAAGTGCAAAAAGAAAATCTGTATCGCCTAGGTATTTTTAATTTATTGACATATGGTAAGAAAATATATATCAATCATTGTTGTTAGTTTAGCCTCGTTTAATTCTTTCAAGGCACAGGGGCTGAAAGCTAAATTGGCAGATGATTCATTTAGTAGTTGGGATTACTATCGGGCTGCCGGTATGTATGATGAATTGGCTAAAATGAATAAGCTTGGCAAAAGAAATAACTGGGAAGAAGTTAGACGTGCAGCCTTAGCAAATATGTATACAAGAAACTATTCAAAGTCCAAAATTTGGTTTGAATTTCTCAAAGATAAAGGCCAGCTGGTAGAGGATGATTATGCTAATTACATTGATGTATTATGCCGATTAAATCAATATGATGAAGCAGCACTTATTGCTAATGAATTTTATACAAAATATCCGGCAAATGCTAAAGCTAAAAATTTTCATAATAGTTTGGAGTTATTAAATAGTATTAATAACAATACAACTGCTACCAATATTCAACCCTTAAATTTGAATAGTAAACTGGGAGATTATGCTCCGGTTTTTTATGATAAAGGCATTGTATTTAGTTCTT
>CALEWF010000196.1 GCA_937925455.1 uncultured Flavobacteriales bacterium
AAAAATCTACGTAGCCACTGTTACATAAATAACCACAGAGAACACAAAGTAATACTGTGTGTTTTTACTTTTATTTTCTTTGTGTTCTCCGTGTATCTCTGTGTTCTTTGTGGTTAAATTTTTTACCACAGAGAACACAGATAAATAAACCAATTAAAAAACGTCTTCAACCCAGTTTAATGCAATTGAAGTAAAATAGCTGTTTGAACCCACGTGGTTACTTCATAGAATCGGCTTTAATACAGAAATGAAAATGAATTTGCATTATATCCGGTTTTCTATTGCATAATTTGGGTTTATGGTATTTTTATCATCAAGTTTTGTTATGAAAAAATTATTCTTATTCATTAGTCTATTTTTTGGGGGCTTGCATTTATTTCGTGCACAATTCGTATTTCAGCCAGATTCAGTTATATTACTTTACGCTCCTAAATCTTCTCCAACACATATTATTCGTCGGGTATTTGCATTTGGTAAAACCGATGCCGATGAATATTTGCAACTAGATTTTATCCAGGAAAATAATCGCTTTACATATCAGATTTCTGCATTTGAACCCATTATTTTGAAAGACGCTAAAATCAACGGAAAATTTACTCCACCTACACCTCCGTTCCTATTTAGCAATGGCTTTCAAAGTTGGTCGCATAGCCGGTTTCTTACTCCAAACGAAAAACAAAAACCCATTAAAAAAATCATGCTGCCGTATGCTCAACATTATGGAGATTATCATTTTTTCGATTACCAAAAATTTCCCGAAGACCAACACTCGTGGACTTATACATATACCTTTGTAAATGAAAACATCATAGAATTACTTGCCTCCATTAACGATGATCCTGGCTATACCTTGATTCAATGGAATTATTCAACCGGTAGATTTGCTGTTAGTCGTGATTGCTCCGGAAAAATAATTCATCATGAAAAATGGCTTTTGTTTGATTTACTGCATTTAAAAGATGTAGAATACAAAGCCTGGAACACATGGAGCACAATGTATAAAAATAACGAACCGGTCTTCTTGCCTCAAAAAGCCAGAGGCTGGACTAGTTGGTATTATTATTATACCAATATTGACGAAAAAATTATTTTACACAATCTTCAAAACTTTTCCAATCAGCCAGACGCTATATTTCAAATTGACGACGGATTTCAAATGTCTGTAGGCGAATGGACACAAGCCAACAAAAAATTTCCACATGGCATGAAATACATAACAGACAGTATTCATGCAACCGGCAAAAAAGCCGGACTTTGGCTGGCTCCGTTTGTTTGCGAAAAAAACTCGATGATATTTCAAAAACACCCTGACTGGATTGTAAAAGATGCAAAAGGAAACCCTGTAAAAGCGGGATATAACCCCGGTTGGAGCGGATGGTATTATCCGCTGGATATTTATCATCCGGAAGTTCGGGAATATCTTTCTGCCACATTTGATACAATTTTAAACCACTGGAACTTTGATTTAATCAAAGCTGATTTTTTATTTGCTGCCGGCATCATGCCACGTCCTGACCTAAACAAAACGAGGGGCGAAGTGATGGCAGATGCTATGGATTGGCTAAGGGAATTAACCAAAGGAAAATTGCTCCTGGGATGTGGGGTTCCTCTAGCGCCGGCTTTTAAAAGAGTGGACTATTGCCGTATTGGAAACGATATTCATACCGGCTGGGAATTCAAAATTTTGAAATCGGTTCGAGCTAGCGAGCGCCCCTCTACCTGGAGTTCCTTGACAAATACCATCACCCGAAGCTCATTGGGAAATCGAATGTTTATGAATGATCCGGATGTGTTTATTCTTCGTACAAAAAAACAATCACTGCGAGATGATGAAAAAGCACTGAATATTTTAATCAATCATTTATTTGGACAGTTACTTTTTACTTCAGATGATTTATCTGAATATGATACGGAAACTCGTAAAATTTATGAGCATTTTATTGAGCTTAACTTTTATCAAACTACCCTAAAGCCATTAGCAGTAGATGTGTACAGCATACAAACTTTTTTAAATAAAAAACCACTAAAGTTTATTGTAAATTTAAGTGATAAGAGATTTGATTTTAAATCAGACACACAATTAGCATACATTCCTCGAAGAAGTGTTATTTTAATAAATCCGGATGGGAACTTGCAACATCTTAGGTTGAATAAATTAACCTCATTAAATTAGAATTAGCCCAAAATTGTCATTAGAATTTTTAATAAAATATAGGTAACAGCACGTGTTTCTTTGCCTCGTAGGAACGGATTCGCAGTTGCCCCGATAATCTTACCGTCATTGCAACCCTCCTTTGGCAGGGAAGGAATCTGTATGTTACAACGCATCTTCTGCCAACGACCAACTCCTAAAACGCATGGTCAATGCGGTTTGCAACCTACACACCTGCTAAACCAATATTCAATTACGAATTATGAATACAATGCAATTAATACATTTTCAAATCAACTCATCCTCAAATCAACTCATCCTCAAATCAACTCATCTTCAAATTGATTCATTTCCACATCATCTGCCCTTTTGGGCGGACTGCTGCGGATGGGAGTGAAAAGCCCGCAGGGGCGAAGCCCACAGGGCACGGGGTAGCGGGGCTGAGGGCACGAAGACACCGCTACCCCGATGCCCTGTGTGGCTGAGCCCCGAGGACTTGTAACGAACAGCCGCTTAAAGCAGCCAATGTACTCTAATGAAAATTATGGGATTATTAGATATAATGCAACTTTATCATATTTGTTTGCCCTTTTTCGTGCATGGGCACGCTAGCGGTGTGTACCAGCAAATCTCCATCCTTTACCAAGCCTGACTTTTTCAGAATATATGAACTTTCTGCAATGGAATGGTCGGTACTTACAAACTTGTCGAAATAAAAACCACGAACACCCCAAATCAAACTAAGCTGATTGAGAATAGAACGATTGCCGGTAAATACAAAAATATCTGCCCGCGGCCTATAGCTTGAAATTTCAAAAGCGGTATAACCTGTAAACGTCATAGTAACAATTGCTTTGGCTCTTGTTTTGTGCGCCAATTCAACAGCAGCTCTGCAAATAGCATCCGTAACAAAACGTTCACGGGTAATGTGCATATAATCATTGTTATAAATGCCTTCAAAATTTTCTACATTTTGAATGATTTTCTGCACACTTTCAATTACGCGTATCGGATATTTTCCTACCGAGGTTTCACCGCTCAACATTACAGCATCTGCACCATCCATAATAGAATTAGCCACATCGTTTACCTCAGCACGGGTAGGATTGTAATTTACAATCATGCTATCCATCATTTGTGTGGCAATGATGATGGGTTTTGAAGCTCTAAGACATTTTTTTACCAAGGCTTTCTGTATTAAAGGAACTTCCTGCATCGGAATTTCAACTCCTAAATCACCACGGGCCACCATGATAGCATCTGTCTCTTTAATGATATTATCAATATCTTCGATTGCTTCCGGTTTTTCTATCTTGGCAATTACTTTAGATGATTTGTTTCGAGCTGCAATCAAATGTTTTAGTTCAATAATATCTGATGCTGAACGAACAAAAGACAACCCAATCCATTCTACATCATGTTCTAATGCAAAATCTAAATCTTCTAAGTCTTTAGGGGTAAGGCAAGGCAACGAAATTTTCGTGTTGGGTAGATTAAATCCTTTTTTAGAGGCCAGCATTCCGCCGTTAATAACCTTGGCTCTTGCTTCATCTTTTCCATTGGTAGAAATTATTTCCAATACAATTTTGCCGTCATCTACCAATACTTTTTCGCCAGGTTTTACATCCTGAGCAAACTTATCATATCGAATATACACTCGTTCTTTTGTTCCTATCCCCTCTTTGGTTGAAATAATTATTTCATCTCCGTCTTCAATCATTACCTCGCCATTTTCCATATCACCAATACGCATTTTGGGACCTTGCAAATCGGCAAGTATAGCAAGGTTGAAATTATATTCTTCATTAATCCGGCGCACATTCGCTATCATCTTCTTTTGAAATTCGCGATCACCATGCGAAAAATTTAATCGTAGCACGTCCACACCGGCCATCACCATTTTCAGCATCACATCATACTCTATGGAAGCCGGCCCTACCGTGGCTATCACCTTTGTCTTGCTTTGTATTTTGCCCATACCGTCTATCTTTAGGTTAAAAGTAACAAAGTTTCTCTGTTTTTAATTTTCATTACTTCCAGTTCAGATGCCAAAATAACAAAATCAATTCGATGAATTCTTTCAAGCACCTCTTCTACCTCCTGATTATAGTTTTCACCGGTAATCAGCATCAAATAGTCAATTGTATTCAATTCAGGAAACATAATTCTAGACCCAAACTGATTGGCCACCAAAACATATAATCGAAATAACTCTACGTCGTGAAACTCATACCGAGGAAATGCTTCATCCGGCTTTTTTTCATCGGGGATAAAATCATCTGCCCGTTCAAAACGAAATCCTGCTATATAATTCAGAGCCCAACCTAACCGATAATCTTTTTCATGACAGGAAATGCCAATGAGGGCAAAATCATATGAAGGCTCAACATCCAGTCGGTATTTGGTCATAAAACCAGTTACTGATCTGCTCAAAGATCACAAAAAAAGCCAAACGAATAACTACAATGAAGCTTTATTAACAATACAGTAACGCCTTTATTCTTTTTGAGCGTTATAATTTTTAATTACTGTTGGTAGTTCGTCCAATTTTACCTTTCCTTTTTCTACCTGATGAGCCAAAGCAGCATTGTCGGCAATTAATTCTGCTATCTGTTTTTTCCACGAACCTTGTTTGATCAACGTTAACGAAGTCTCTCCGTGTTTGCGATAATACATTTCATATTTGTAGGTATCAGCTCCTCCTTGTGAATAAGGAATTTGCAATTCATATAACTCTATTGCTCCGTATGCCAGCTCTTTTAAAAAAACTACGCCTTCATCTAATTTGTAAGTAATGTATGTTTCATTGCCTGCGATAAAACTTTTTAACTCCGAAGCTTTGATTGTTCGCTTTTCTTCTTCTGAAATTTTAATGGTAATTCGGTCTTTTATCTCATCCCCCGATTTGAATTTGATTCCTCCTTTTAATGTATCCCCTGAAGCCAGCACCGCAAATCCTTCTTCAAATCCTTTATTACTTCCCTGAGCATAAGTAATTATTCCTAAACACAATGTAAACAGACAAAAAAACACATTTCTCATACGTTTAAACAACTTTTATAGATTATAACTCTCTGTATAAATGATGTTCATTAGGGTGGTTCCTACGGCATGAAGGGTTTGTTTATCAATGATGGAAATATCATCCTTGCGGGTATGCCAATGATCTCCAAAGCCTGCAGGATTTATATCCGGATCAAAGTTAATAATATCTATGGTTGGAATACGAGCCAAAGTATTAACAAAATAATGATCGTCTGTAATCGGGTCAATTTGTTTCATGATAAAATAATTTCCAAAACCTAATGCATGGGCCATATTCCAAACCTTTTCCACAACGGAAGAAGCATATTTTAAACTCCAACCTTCTTTGCAAAATCGGGCATTGGCAGCTCCTACCATATCTAAGAGTATGCCATATTTTGCATAGTATCCGGGTATTGGCAAATTTCGGCTCCAGTATTGAGAACCTAAACAATAGGTTTCGGGTTTACCGCCGGCATCTCCGTAGTCCTCACCATCAAACAAAACAATATCAACCCCCAGTGGTGGTGGATTGAGGTGAAGCAACCTGGCAATTTCCAACAACACGGCTACCCCACTTCCTCCATCATCAGCCCCCAATACCGGTTGTTTGGGATTTTCTTTATCGCGGTCGGCAAAAGGCCGGGTATCCCAATGAGCAAAAAAAACAATCCGATGACTATTTTTTTTATCAAACTGCGCCATGATGTTTCGAATACGTAAAGCCTCACCGGTATAAGCCGTAACGGTAGTGTTTTGCACAATCACATCGGGAGTAAACTGTTTCAGGCGGGCAATCAGAAAATCACCACAAGCCACATGACCTTTCGTATTGGGTATCCGGGGACCAAAGGATAATTGCTTTTCAATCATTGCATACGCAGAATCTGCAGAAAAATAAGGAGCATTTCCAAGCGCTTGCGTAGTAATATTTCCTGATTGATTGTGTTGAGGCGTGTCATTCGCCGGCTTTTTGGGGGGCGGTGAATGCTTTGGTCCACAAGCAAGCACAAAGACTACCACACTGAATATTGCAAAAATTTTCTTCATTTTAATTTATTTCCCAAGTTGTGCCTTCTTTGCCATCTTTGATGATGATTCCTGCTTTTAGTAATTCATCTCGAATTAAATCTGAGGTTGCCCAGTCCTTTCGGTCGCGGGCTGATTTACGTATATCGAGTAATAATTTTATCACCCCTTCCAATTGATTCATTTTGCCGGATGTTTCATCTTCAGGTTTTAATCCCAACACATCATATACATACAAATACATTTGTTTTTTCAAGAAGTTCAACGAAGGTTCATCCAATTGTTGAGAACCATCTTTACACCCGTTAATAATGCGAACAGCTTCAAATAGGTGGGCTATGAGCACCGGGCTATTAAAATCATCATTCATCGCTGCTTCACATGCAAGATTCCAGACCTTCACATCCCAGGTAGATGTATTTCCGGGTTTTTGGTTGTTAAGTTCTTTCATTGCCTGTACTACCCTACGGTAAGCCTTTTCAGAGGCGGACAGGGCTTCCATACTAATATCCAGCGTACTACCATAATGAGCCTGCAACATAAAAAAACGAATGGCCATGGCACTATATGGCTTATCTACCAAAGGAGGCGTACCATGAAGCAAATCGCGTGGTAAGATAAAATTACCTTCACTTTTGCTCATTTTTTTACCATTCAGGGTAAGCATATTTCCATGAATCCAGTAGCGTACAGGCTCTTCATCACCACTGGCAGCACAATTTTGAGCAATTTCGCATTCATGATGTGGAAACTTCAAATCCATGCCCCCGCCATGTATGTCGAACTTGGTTCCCAAATATTTCGAACTCATTACCGAGCATTCCAGGTGCCATCCCGGAAACCCTTCGCCCCATGGAGATGGCCAACGCATAATGTGTTCTGGATTGGCTTTTTTCCATAAGGCAAAATCTAACGGACTACGTTTTTCTTCCTGACCATCCAAATCTCGGGTACCGCTGATCAGCTCATCAATATTTCTTCCGGATAAAATTCCATATGCATGTTTTTCTGCATATTTTTTTACATCAAAATATACCGAACCGTTTACTTCATAGGCTAACCCCTTGGATAAAATAGTCTTAGTCATTTCTATTTGTTCTACAATATGTCCGGTAGCCGTTGGCTCTATGGAAGGCGGTAAGCAATTAAAAATATCCAACACTTGATGAAAACTGTTGGTATATTTTTGCACAATTTCCATGGGTTCCAATTGCTCCAAACGAGCCCGCTTTGATATCTTATCTTCTCCTTGGTCAGCATCATTTTCTAAATGCCCAACATCAGTGATGTTACGCACATAACGCACCTTGTATCCGCTGGCAATTAACCAACGATAAATCAAATCAAAAGAAATAAACGTGCGAAGATTTCCCAAATGCACTTCATTATAAACCGTAGGGCCACAAACATACATCCCTACAAAAGGCGGATTCAATGGCTCAAACAATTGCTTGGTTCGCGTTAGAGAATTATATATGTACAATTTACCACTCATGCAACGAAGATACAGGGCAAGCACCAATTTGCCAAGTAATGAATCTACCTAAGAATTAAATTTAATTAAATTGAATTGGACATTTGCAGATTACTTCTCTGGTCGCATCTGAGGGAAAAACAAAACTTCCTGAATGGTGCTCTGATTGGTCATTAGCATAGCCAAGCGATCTATTCCGATGCCAATACCACTCATCGGCGGCATACCAAACTCCATAGCGCGGATAAAGTCATGGTCAATAAACATGGCTTCGTCATCCCCACGTTCCATAAGTTTTACCTGCTCTAAAAAACGTTCGTATTGATCAATCGGATCATTCAGCTCTGTATAGGCATTGGCTATTTCCTTTCCATTCACCATCAACTCAAATCGTTCTACCAAACCTTCTTTGCTACGATGCTTTTTGGTAAGCGGGCTCATCTCAATCGGATAATCCATGATGAAGGTAGGTTGTATAAAATGTTTTTCGCAAACCTCGCTAAAAATTTCATCAATCAACTTTCCTCGGCCCATGCTGGCATCGGTTTCAATATGAAACTTTTTACACACCTCCCGTAGGGCCGCTTCATCCATATGGCTGATATCTACTCCTGTATATTCCTGGATTGCATCAAACAAGGTTACTCTTCGGAAAGGAGCTTTAAAGCTGATGATTTTGTCGCCTACAGGCACTTCGGTAGTTCCGTTTACATCCAAACAAACTTTTTCGAGCAATCGCTCTGTTTGTTCCATCATCCAAAAATAATCCTTATATGCTACATAAAATTCCAAAATAGTAAATTCAGGATTATGGGTTCTGTCCATTCCTTCATTCCTGAAATTACGGCTAAACTCATAGACCCAATCAAACCCACCTACAACCAATCGTTTTAAATACAATTCATTGGCAATGCGAAGATAGAGCGGAATATCCAATGCATTATGATGCGTAATAAAAGGGCGGGCTGCAGCCCCTCCGGGAATACTTTGCAGTACCGGAGTATCTACCTCTAAGGCACCTTGAGCATTCAAAAAATCACGAATGGAGTTAATCATTCGCGTTCGCTTTATAAATGTTTCTTTTACATGCTCATTCACCACCAAGTCCACATAACGCATACGATAACGTAATTCCGGATCAGAAAAAGCATCATATACTTTTCCTTTGGCATCAATTTTAACCACAGGCAGAGGTCTTAACGACTTTGAAAGCAATACCAGCTCTTTTACATGCACTGAAATTTCTCCCACCTGAGTTTTAAACACATGTCCTTTTACGCCTATAAAATCACCCAAATCCAACAAGCGTTTAAAAACGGTATTGTATAATTCCTTATTCTCTCCTGGGCAAATTTCATCCCGGTTCAGGTAAATTTGAATTCGGCCGCTGCTATCTTTCAATTCTGCAAAAGAAGCTTTCCCCATAATGCGCCGGCTCATCAGTCGGCCGGCTAAGCATACATCGGTGTAGTTTTCCGGATGCTTTTCAAAATTTGCTTTAATATCAGCAGCATGCGAATTGACGGGATATAGCGGGGCCGGATAGGGGTCAATGCCCAATTTTCTAAGCTCTTCCAGGCTTTGCCTGCGAATAATTTCCTGTTCCGAAAGTTCGTGCATCATAATTTTACATCACTCAATGAAGCTGCGAAATTAGCGAAAATCACCTTGGAATTAGCAGTTTCTGAATATTTGGTATATCTTTGTGATGCGTTTTTTAAAATCATACCGCCAAGACTCGATGCTGCCTGTGGAAGGCAGTAACCCAAAGATTCCCAACAAAATTTAACCGAATTCTTTGTGTTAACGGGGCTTTGTGGTTTTTAAACACATTTTTATGACAAATCAAACAAACGGGTTCCTCCAACTGGGACTCAGCGAGGGCATCGTAAATGCTATCACAAAAAAAGGGTTTAATCAACCTACGCCTATTCAGGCTGCAACCATCCCACTATTGCTTAGCAATACCGTGGATGTGGTGGGTCAGGCACAAACCGGAACTGGCAAAACAGCTGCCTTTGGCCTTCCGCTGATTGACCTGCTGAAGGAAAACCAAAAACAAGTACAAGCCTTGATATTGGTACCCACTCGGGAGCTGGCTTTGCAGGTGGCTAATGAACTCATCTCTTACAAAGGAGAAAAGAAATTATTTATTGCCACGGTGTACGGCGGGCAAAGCATTCAAACCCAAATTCGCGATTTAAAAAAGGGAGTGGATATTGTGGTAGGAACACCTGGACGTATCATCGACCACATGGAACGTGCTACCCTGAAAATTGACCATATCTCTCACCTGATTTTAGATGAAGCCGACGAAATGCTAAACATGGGGTTTGTGGAAGATATCGAAAAAATTTTAGCCCAAACTCCTAAGAACAAGCGTGTACTTCTCTTTTCAGCTACAATGCCTTCCAGAATTTTAGATATAGCTAAAAATTACATGGGAAAATATGAATTAATTAAAATTACACCACAAGTTTTAACAACTCACCTTACAGAGCAGGTATATTACGAAGTAGCTGCAAGAGATAAAAAAGATGCGCTTTGCCGGATTATTGATTTTGCCGGTGATTTTTATGGCTTGGTATTTTGCCAAACAAAAGTTGAAACCGACGAAATAGCTCATTATTTACAAGAACAGGGATATGCTGCCGAGGCCATTCATGGAGATGTTTCACAGGCACAACGTGAAAAAACCTTGGCAAAGTTTAAAAAGAAACAAATCAACATTTTAGTAGCTACCGATGTGGCTGCCCGAGGTATTGATGTAAAAGACCTAAGCCATGTAGTAAACTATTCCCTGCCACAAGATGCCGAAACTTATGTACACCGCATTGGCCGTACAGGTCGGGCAGGGAAAAGCGGAACTGCCATTTCCCTTATCAGTCCGTCAGATTTCAGAAAATTTGCCTTAGTAAAACGAGTCGCCAAAGCCGAAATTAAACGCATGTCGCTGCCCGATGCGCATAAGGTGGTCCGCAAAAAAATCGAAAAGTTAAAAGCAAAACTGTTCCAGCTTATTGCCGATGGTGAAATTGAGGCCTATTTTGACCTAGCACACGAATTACTAGGAGGAGTTGACCCCGAAGAATTGGTTGCCGCCATGCTTCGCTTACACCACAAAGACGAATTCAATCCGGAATCTTATAAACCAATTAAAGAACTGCGATCAGAAAATAAATCTGATAGCCGGTTTGATAAAATGCGTGCAGAAACTAAACGATTCAAAAAATCATTAGATGGCGATGAGAACGGAGTGCGGTTATTTATTGCTAAAGGCAAGATGGACGACTTGACGCCCCGAAAACTTGTAGAAATGTTGCAGGAAGAAACCAATGTTCCGCAACGTTTTATGGATAGGGTAAAAGTAATGGAAAAATTCTCCTTTGTAACAGTTCCGCAAAAAGAAGCCGCAACCATCGTAAATCATTACAGAAGAGCCGCCGGAAAAGGGAAGCGTTCGCTGGTTGAAATAGCTAAAGATTAAATTTTAAGGGACCACCGCGTGTTCCTCCGCCTCTTAAGGGCGGATTCACCCGCTGCCCCATTTAGCCAAAATTCTGCAACAGAAAATCGGTTACAGTGCAACGTCTTTTTGATTTCTGTATTAGCTGCAATTAAGGGAAATAACTACTTGAGTTCAACCAATTGTTTTATTTT
>CALEWF010000197.1 GCA_937925455.1 uncultured Flavobacteriales bacterium
GATGCATATTTATTCATCTTCCGGCAGAAACTTATTGCCTGATGAATACGGAGGATTGCATCACCATGAAACAGATATCAACACCGCTAAAACATTTTATATCCAATCAAATATACCCTGACTCTCAGCCTGATTTTCAAAGTGGTTGATACAATATTGTCGTTAGAATAATCATATTGCATTAAAGGGAGACAGTCGCGTGTTTCTCTGCTTCGTAAGGCAGATTCACCCGCTACCCCGTCTGCTGCGGATGGTAGTGGAAAGCCCGCAGGGGCGAAGCCCACAAGGCACGGGGTAGCGGGGCTGAGGGCACGAAGACACCGCTACCCCGATGCCCTGTGTGGCTGAGCCCCGAGGACTTGTAACGGACAGCCGCTTTTAGCAGCCTTACTATAAATACACTAATGATAATATTGGGATAGATAAAAATTTGATGTTGAATTTAAAAATTATCATTCAAAAATATGAATCGTACCATTCAATTCTATATCGTTCGACCCCTTGAGCACGTAATAATAAACTCCCGGTACAAGTTGTGAGCCTGTTTTGCTCAGCCCCGTAAAGCAATCGTTGCATTGCAGATCGGGATTATTTGCATTATTAATTGTTTCAAATACTTTAATTCCCCAACGATTAAAAATACTCAGAGTATAAGTAATGCATTCATTAAATCCGGGTGCAAAAAGCTGAAAATCGAATTTATTATTAATTGAGCTGGATAATGATAAAACATTAGGCAGTGTAGGATTTTCTACTCCACCTTTTACATCAACCAGCTTGGTTGTATCAGAAGTACAGTTATTTGTATCAATTACAATTAAGGTAACCAACTTATCTGAAGAATCAGGGAAAACATACGTAAATGAAGGCTGATTTTCATCTATAGTACCATCCTGATCCAAATCCCATGCGTAAGTTAAGCCGGTAGAAGGGGTAGCTGTTTGTTGCAAAATATTAGTTTGAAAACATTGTGTAACAAAAGAAAAATCGGCTATTGGATTAGGAAAAATAGTCACAGAATCAATCACAGAAGTATCAGCACATCCATTAGCAGTATAAGTAGAAAGAGTAATATAATAAGTTCCGGAGCTAGGAAAATTCATAATAGGGTTTTGTTCCGATGAAGTTTCACTATATGCCGGATCTGTAGATGTAAATGACCATGAATAATTATTAATAACATCAGGTGGTGTAATTAAACTTGTATCTGTAAAAGTTACAGAATTACCATCACAAACATTGCCGCTATGAATAAATCCAGCCTGAGGAAGGTCATAAATGGTAATTGTAATTGAATCAGATGCCTTACAACCACCGGTGGTAGTAACGGTTGATAAAATTTCGTAGGTCCCCGGAGCACTGAATACATAGCTAAATGAGCTTACTTTGGTGATAATTGGTGGACCGGTAACTTGTGTGCCTAAAGTTATAGAGTCTATTATTCCATCATTTTGGAAATCCCATGAAAAATTTGCAATATTTGTATTTAAAGAAAGAGGATTGATTAACGAAGATGAATCACGAAGTGTAATTGCAGTACCCAAACAAACAGCAAGGGGCAAAGCTGTTAAGTCTAATGTGGGTTGAGGATTAATGGTAAGAGGAAAGGTATTGGAGTTAGTACATCCCCCTGGGGCAACAACCTGCATACGGATGGTGTATAAACCAGGTATCAGGATATTAAACGTAGTATCCCCCGGAGCATTCAAGGTATATTCATACGTACCATTATTGTCTAAATCATAACGCACTTGGTCAATAGTACCGGTTGAACCACTGGCAATGAAGCTGATAGGCTGACCAGCACATGCCGGTTGAGGTTGAAAAGTAAGGTTAGCTACCGGAGGCGTGGAAACAAATATTTGCAGTGTATCTCTACAGGTATCAATAGGAGTTTCAAGAACAAGAATAAGTATAGTATCTGACTGCGGATAAATCACCTCTGAGGGTAAAGCTGCTTGCCCATTATTTTCCCAGTATAAATTAACAGCTCCGGGTGGCAATGCAGGTCCAATCTGAATATTATCTAACCCCCAGTGATCAAAAGCATTTCCGGATGAGCCACCTTGATACCAACGGAACCGAGTGCATGGTGTTTGAGCAGCAGGCGGTATCGGAAAAGAATAATTAGCCCAAGAAGTATATGTACCTAAAGGCACTGGATTAAAATAAAAAATATTTGTCCAAGTCCCTCCCCCATTAGTAGAATAATCTAAATAAACGCCTTCAGAAGGTTCATCAGGGCCTTCGCAGGGAGAAGCTCCTCCTTGGATAGCAAACCGCAGGTCAAACGAAATATTACCCCCACCTGTCGTATTCATATCCATGGTTTCGAGTAAACGGGGGGCTGCTGTGGATGAACCCATCCAAAGATGCGGTGAACCGTCTAAACCAGGGCCACAGGGATTATTAAACTGTGGTGTAATGTTGGATACCCAACCAGGTCCTAATGTCTGATTGTTAAAATTGTTTGCATAGGCATAACCATCCCCTTCGGCAAAAACAGTTACCGGCTGGCCTGCACATATATTCGTAGTGTTGGCTGATGCATTTACAAAACCAATACAATCCCCACATGATTGAGCATTCAATTCTTCATGAAGAACATCCAAGCAAATAATAAAAAAAAATATTCCAATAAATGATTTGTAAAATTTATAATACATGAAACTAAATATTAAATACCAAACTATTTTATCACATTCAATTGTGCAATATTAAAACTTGTAAAATCAAGAGGATTAGGCTTATTGATAAAACGCTTATGAACTATTAATCGATTATTATAATTACAGGTATTTTCAATGATTTGATTGGGACCAAGTTCTAATTCTATCCGATATTCGTCATTATTACAAGTTCTGCATTCCCCATTGTATGCAATTTGATAGTGCCATGAAACCCGTGCTTTTTGAGATGAAGTATTTACCACTTTCAGCAAAATAACTTCTGCCTGAACATCATTACCGGCCGGATTACAAATAGCATCTTTGCCATATATCTCGATTCCACTTTCTGACTGAATAAGCCTCCATCCATCATTATTTTGGGCGATTGAAAGCTCAATAAAAAAAGTTAACCCTATAATTATTAAAACCTGTTTCATAATAAAATTATTTGATGCTAAGTTAATCAATTTAGTTCATTTAAAAAAATAATCCCAAAATTCTCATTAGAATTTTCCAATAATACTGATATAGAGCGGGGCGAAGGCATGTTTCTCTGACTCGTAGGGGCGGCTTCTCCGGTTGCTCTGATGATCTTTCCGTCATTGCGAACCGCCTTTGGCGGGGAAGTAATCTGTATGCTACAATGCATACACCACCAACGTACTACTCCCTAAACGCATTGACAATGCGGTTTGCAACCTACACACCTGCAGACCCAATATTCCAATTACGAATTATGAATACCATGCAATTATTACATTTTCAAATCCTCTCATCTTCAAATCTGCTGCGGATGGAAGTGGAAAGCCCGCAGGGGCGAAGCCCACAGGGCACGGGGTAGCGGGGCTGAGGGCACGAAGACACCGCTACCCCGATGCCCTGTGTGGCTAAGCCCCGAGGACTTGAAACGAACAGCCGCTTGAAGCAGCCTATTATCAAAACGCTAATGAAAATTTTGAAATTATTTTTGATAACCGCTTGATATTTTGTAGGAAAGATATTTACCTGTTAATGAAGATGGATGTTTTACCAAATCTTCGGGTATTCCTTCAAATACGATTTCGCCCCCTCTATCCCCCCCTTCCGGACCAAGATCAATCACCCAATCTGCGCATTTTATCACATCCAAATTATGTTCAATCACCAATACGGTGTGTCCTTTTTCTATTAGTGCCTGAAATGCATCCAACAATTTTTTAATATCGTGAAAATGCAATCCGGTAGTGGGTTCATCAAACACAAAAAAAGATTTTCCTTCACTTACCCCTCTGCTTAAATAATAAGCCAACTTCACCCGTTGTGCTTCACCGCCACTTAGTGTAGATGATGATTGCCCCAATTTAATATAACCTAAGCCTACATCCTGCAATGGTTTTAGTTTCAGGGCTATTTTTTGGTCAAACACAGTACGCTTGGGATGATTCCCAAAAAAATCCATGGCCTCATCTACTGTCAAATCCAATATGTCAGAAATATTTTTATCGCGATATTTTACATCCAAAATTTCTTCCTTAAAGCGTTTTCCCTTGCAGTTTTCGCATACCAAAGTAATATCGGCCATAAACTGCATTTCGATGGTTACTGTGCCTTCGCCTTCACACACATCACATCGCCCTCCCGGAACATTGAAGGAAAAATGTGCTGGTTTTAAACCTAAATTTCTGGCCAAGGGTAGAGTTGCAAATAAATTACGTATATCATCATAAACTTTTAGATAAGTAACCGGATTTGAACGTGATGATTTTCCGATTGGATTCTGATCAACTAATTCTACCGAAGCAATATCCCTCCAGTGCCCTTGTATTTTGTCAAATTGCCCGGTTTTTTCTCCATAGCCTCCAATTAATTTAGCAAGTGCCGGCACTAAAATTTGTTTAACCAAACTGGTTTTTCCTGAACCACTTACTCCGGTTACTGCGGTTAGAATATTCAATGGAAATTTCACATTCAAATTTTTCAAATTATTTTCTCGTGCACCTTTCACTTCTATGTATCGGTTCCACTTACGCCGTCGGGATGGTACTTCAATTTTCATTTTGCCCGTTAAATACAGAGCCGTTAAACTTTCTTCTGTTTTTAAAAGCGATTCATGATTGCCTTGAAAAACAACCCTTCCACCATGAATACCAGCTTCAGGACCCATATCAATCAATTCGTCAGCCTGAAGCATAAATTCTTCGTCATGCTCCACAACAATCACGGTATTCCCTTCATCTCGTAATTTTTTCACTACTTGTACCAACTTATCTGTATCAGCAGGATGCAACCCAATGCTGGGTTCATCTAAAATATACATAGAACCAACCAAGCTACTACCTAGTGAAGTTGCTAGGTTTATTCGCTGCGACTCGCCGCCTGATAAGGTTGAAGACAAACGATTTAAAGTTAAATACCCTAATCCCACATTATTTAAAAATCCCAACCTGTTTTTAATTTCTGTCAATATTCGCTGTGCTATGGCATATTCATGAGAAGTTAATGTTAACTGGTCGAAAAACACAGCCAAATCTTTCACTGGCATTAGAACCAATTCCATGATAGACTTTCCTCCAACTTTTACATAACCTGCATCTTTTCGTAAACGAGTCCCCTGGCAATCAGGACAAGTAGTGCGTCCCCGATAGCGGGATAACAGGACACGGTATTGAATCTTGTAAAGATTTTCTTCTACAAATCTGAAAAAATCATTGATTCCGGAAATTTCCCTACCGCCTTCCCAAAGCAATTTTTTTTGTGCTGCACTTAGCTCATAATACGGTTTATGTATCGGAAAATCGTAATCCCGAGCATGCATAATAAACTGTTCCTGCCATTCGCTGAGTTTATCTCCTTTCCAGCAAGAAACAGCCCCTTCATACACCGACAAAGACTTGTCTGGAATCACCAAATCTTCATCTATGCCTAAAACTTTTCCATAGCCTTCGCAGGTTTTGCAAGCCCCAAATGGGTTATTAAAACTAAATAGATGTAATGTCGGCTCTTCAAACTTTATTCCATCTGCTTCAAAACGATTGGAAAAAACAGATTCAGAAATTTTTCCATTTTCATCAAACACATATAATTTGCAAGTGCCCTGCCCCTCAAAAAAACAAGTGCGAGCCATATCTGCCACTTCGGCAGCAAAATCATCATCTTGCCTTACCGTTACTCTTCCTACCAGTAATTGAACAGAATCGGCATCTAAGGCTTTGGCTTCAGCAATGGCATCCTCTATTCGTACAATTTCACCTTTTACCCACAACCTGCTAAAACCTTGTTGCTGATAGATTAACAATTCCTGTTGAAGACTTCGCTTAGCTTTTACAATTACCGGAGTACACAACATGGCACGGGTGCCGATGGGCAGGGCTGTAATTGCATCCACTACATCTGTCACGGTATGCCTTTTTACTTCGGTTCCACTCACCGGCGAATACGTCCTTCCAATGCGGGCAAAAAGTAATTTGAGGTAATCATATATTTCAGTACTCGTTCCTACAGTACTTCTTGGGTTCTGGGTTTTAACTTTTTGTTCAATGGCAATAGCCGGCGATATTCCTTTAATATAATCTACATCTGGTTTATCTAAACGGCCTAAAAACTGACGGGCATAGCTGGACAAACTCTCCACATAGCGACGCTGCCCTTCGGCATACAAAGTTTCAAATGCCAAGGATGATTTTCCTGAACCCGATAAGCCAGTTATTACCACCAATTTATCACGAGGAATTGCTACATCAATGTTTTGTAAATTATGCACCCGTGCTCCTTTGATAATGATAAAATTCTGCGGGTCTAAATCCTCAATAGAAGAATTGCTTTTAACAGTCATTTGCTCTTAAACAATATAATCAAAAGATAGTTTACGAGCAAAGGTACAAAAGCTTCACCCACAAAGTTGTTTCGTTTTTATATTTCTTACCAGTCTTCATTACTTTTGTATTATGGTTTTAAAAAATATCATTTTTGATTTGGGAGGAGTGATTTTAGATATTGATTATAGCGCTCCTATCCGTGAGTTTGCTAAATTAAACATGCACAATCTGGAAAGTATTTATTCCATTGCACAACCAGACCCAATGTACAGCTTATATGAAACCGGGAAAATTAGTACAGAAGAATTTATGAATTACCTGCAAAGCAGAAGCCCGGAAGGCACCTCGCCTACGGATATTTTACATGCATGGAATTCAATTCTGATTGGACTTCCGCCTCATCGTATTGAAATACTAAAACAACTTAAACAACACTACCGGTTATTTTTACTCAGTAACATCAACGAATTGCATATAGATGGATTTGAAGCCATGTATTGCCAGCATTTCCCTGAAAGTTCTCTGCATGATGTGATGGATGGAGTTTATTATTCTTGTAGAATTGGTAAACGAAAGCCCGAAGCAGCTTCATTTTTACACATTATAAATGAACATGGCTTAGATTTAAATGAAACATTATTCATCGACGATTCAGCTGACAATGTTGCAGGTGCCCTACAGGTAGGATTACTGACCAGACGCGTAATTCCAGAACAAGGAGAAACATTTGAACATATTACATCAGAACTGCTCAAGTTAAAAAGTCAGTTGTAGCCGAAGTTCCAAACGGAGAATTACGGCTATGAATTTTTATGGCACGTAATGAGAGATAGACACCAACTCCTAGCGAAACAAAAGCTCCAAGCCAAATTCCTGGAATATTTTGAACAAACAAGAAATAATCATAAGCCCCATGAAATATGGTAGAAGAAAGAAGTGCCGTGCCAAGCAACAAAAACTTGCTATTACCAGAAAAATTTGACAAACCCATGTAGTAGCCCATTATAATTCCAAAGGTGGCATGTGCAGGTACTGCAGTAAACATCCGCAATAAAGCTACTTCCCATCCTCCTTCTATTACATACAAAACATTCTCGGCCGTAGCAAAACCCATGGACACCATTACACAATATGTAATTCCGTCATACGGTTCATCAAAGGCTTTTTTACGATAGGCATAAATCATTACAAAAAACATTTTCCAAAGTTCCTCAACAAAAGCGACTCCCAAAAAAACCATCATAAAAACACTTTGTTCAATCAGCGGAATTTTAGCAAGAAATAGTTCAGAAATAATGGTTGGAATGATACTCAACACACCCATAAAAAATGATATCAAGAGCGCCAACACAGGTTCTTTATCATATTTATCTCGGAAATAAATATAAATAGCTAATGCGATGCCGGGAGCTATTGCCAATCCCATGAGAATTAAAAAACTCATCTTTTGATAATTTTATTCAGCTTTTATATCCTGGCAAAGTTCAATTAAAACTCCTTGCGAGTCTTTGGGATGCACAAAACATATTAGTTTATTATCAGCTCCTCGTTTGGGTATATCATTAATTAGCCGAAACCCCTCTGCTTTAAGACGAGCTATTTCAGCTTCAATATCCTCTACATGAAATGCCATGTGATGTATCCCCTCCCCTCGCTTTTCAATAAAACTACTTATCGCATTCCCTTCATTTATTCCCTGCAATAATTCAATTTTATTCACGCCGGTCATAAAAAAAGAAGTTTGCACTCCTTCACTTTCTACAAATTCCTGCTTATAAGGTGCAACACCAAGCAACCGAGTATATAGGGCATTGGCTGCTTCCAAATCTTTCACTGCAATACCAATATGTTCTACTTTCCCAAACATATTATGTTATTTTTTCGAAAAATACAACAAAAAAAGCTACCTGTTTTCAGGTAGCCTTTAAATTACATTATAGATGATGTTTTACTTCTGAATAAAAACTTTTTTAGTGTATCGTGAATTACCTAAGTTTATGTTCAAGAAATACATTCCATTTGATATACCTTCTGGCAATGTAATCATATAGTTAACTTCCCCCGGAGCAAATGAAATTAACGGAGATTTCTTAATCACTCTGCCTGTCATATCCATTATTTCAAACGAAGTTAAAGTTAATACCGGCACTTCAAAAGATACAGTTATTTGATCTACAGCCGGATTGGGATAAGCCACAATAGATAAACTTTCATCAGCAAACGATTCGATACCTACATATGGACCAACAATATTTATATCATCCAGATAAATATTATTACCCCCATTACTTATAAATTCAAAACGGAAGCGAACATTGCTAGAACTTGACCAAGCAGCCAAATTATTTAATGTAATACTACGCCACTCTGACGATGAAGCCGGCACCCAGTTCGTTGATTTATTTGCTACAGTTGCCAAATCAGCCCCTGTTTTACTCCAACGAAGACTCCATGTTTGCCCACAATTGGATGACACATATACTCTCATCTGATCCATATCATCATTCGTACGACGAGCAAACGCATATTTGAAAGTAAGGGTAGGTGTTCCATTGATAGCTGCAAAATCATAAGAAGGCGAAATAAGAGAATAGCTTATTCCTTTAGGACCTCCAAAGTTATTTACTCGCAACGCATTGGGTGAAGTATAAGAAGCAAGGGTTGTTTCTTGCCACCCTACACTGGTTGACCAATCGTATGGTGTATCCCAGCGACCCGAAACAAGGGGGCTATTATCAAAACTATCTTCATACATATAGCTAGAAAAATCAGGGGTAGCATCATAAACCAATACGTAGCCGCTTTTAGTAATCGAACCATTTCCACCCGGAGCACTAACGGTAAGCGTCACATTGTATATTCCCGGACTATTAAACGTGATGGTAGGATTTTGCAAAGTTGAAGTTAATGTGTTTGTTCCATTAGAAAATGTCCAATTCCATGATGTTGGGGTAGCATTATATGATTGATCCGTAAAAGTAATGGTTCCACCGGTACATACCGAAAAACGGTTTGATTTAAAATCAGCGATGGGTGCACAATTTACGGGATATGTGTACGGGTCATTAGTACCAGTAGCAGTTAAATTACTTGCTTGCCACAAACTACTACGTTGTCCGATGGTGCTGTTTATCGCGGCGGTCATTCGTGTAACCTGCCCATTAGTAAACATATTCGTACAAGTAGCATAATCCATGTAGTTTTGTACATTTTCTATGGTTCCCGGATTACATTCATCTTTTGTAAGCGGACAAGTACTAAAAGCACCCTTGGTTGGCGGGGTATCAGAAACCAAATCACTACCTGTGCAGGTTGTTCCTATTTGACCATTTCCCCAAGGATGAAGTAAATTAAAAAAATGTCCGGTTTCATGTGTTAAAACACGCTTATTAAAATTAGCTCCATTTGATGTGCCAATGCTTCCTACATAATTATCATCTAATATTATTCCATCCGTACCATCTCCTGCAAATCCAGGTAGTGTTGCATACCCTGCTGTTACTGTTCCACTTTGATTTGTATAAATATTACTAACAATCCAAAAATTAAAATATTTGGCACGGGGCCAGCTAATAATTTTTGAATCATCAGTTGCATCATAAGTTAATAATGAAGGCGTACGTGTTATTCCATTCGTACAATTACCATTAGGATCCTTGGTTGCTAATCTAAATACAAACTGTGCATTCCCAGCTATAGGTTTAAACACAGGAATTATATTTGCTGTATCTGCATTTTGTTTATTATAATCTTCATTGAGTATTCGTATGGCATCTACAATTTGTGCATCTGAAATATTTTCTGTTCCATAATTATGAATTACATGAACAACCATTGGAATTATATACTGCCCCCCCTCTGAGGTTGACATAATATACTCGGCATTTTCTTCAATCCACTGATTTAATTTTTCCCACTCTATTTGTCTTTCAGGATACTTCTGACGTATTTCATCCATCTTACGGTCAGTACCACACCAGTCACCATGCTGAGCAAATAAATTGGAATACACAAAGGGAATAGCTACAAAAACAATAGATAAAACAATTTTTTTCATAACAAAACAGAATGCTTTTAAATCTACAATACTATAAAGGTAGTATATTTTTTGTAAGAAAAGATAATTACTCCAAGCAATTACTGATTGATCTCTACAAATCGCTGTATATCTTTTGTTTTACCAAAAACAATAATAGTATCATTAGGCTGTATAATGGTATCCGATGTAGGTACTCCAATTATATGCTGTTTTTTGAGTTTCACCCCATTTTTTTCTTCTTCAAATTCACGTTTCAGAGTAATTAGATTCAATCGGTATTTATTGCGCAAATTAATATCCTCTAATGTTCGATTGGCTATCCCCGGAGGAGTCATAATTTCAACAATTTCATGGTCATCAGGCAAGGCTATACAAGAAATAATACTTGGATTTATCAGCTTTTCTGCAACTAATTTCCCAATTTCGTCTTCAGGAGATAATATTTCTTTTATGCCTATTTTTTCCAATATCATCCGTTGATGACGACCTTCAGCCCGGGCTATGATGCGCTTCACATTCAGCTCCATCAATAATACCACACAAAGCAGCAACGCATCAAAATCTTCACCAATGGCCACAATTACTGCGTCCATGTCTTGAATATTCTGTGCTTTAAGTGCTTTAAGGTCTGTAGCATCCATTGTTACACCAAAAGCCACTTCCCCACTTACCGCATCAATGTGGTCTTCGTTATTATCAATGGCAAGCACCTCTGCTCCACGCATGGATAATTCTCGTGCAATGGAAGTACCAAATTGCCCAAGGCCAATCACTGCAAATCTGGAAGAATTCATGAATTACTCAATTACTTGTAAAACAAAATTAGCTTTTTTATCACTTCAACATAAAATCAGCAAAAAGAATAAACCCAAAATTGTCATTAAAGTATTGGATATTAAGCTGCTTTATGCGGCTGTCCGTTACAAGTCCTCGGGGCT
>CALEWF010000198.1 GCA_937925455.1 uncultured Flavobacteriales bacterium
TGGCCTGATTAAAAATTTTAGCTTGTTTAAGTGCCGCCCTTCGTTCATCCATATATAAACCTTTACCCAGCGTAACAGCCACACCTGCCTGTGGCAAGCCAATATTAGGAAAAGTACGGGAAGGATCAAGGTATGTACCGGCAGCATATTGGTATCCCCCCTGAAATGTAATGCCATACCAAGTAGGTATTTGAAGCTTGCTCTCTAATATCATCCAATAATTTTTGGTATCGAAACTTTTTTGGTCATACGTTGCACCCAGTATTGGGTCAAAACCACCACGAGCCATACGCAGATTTTGTTTGGCAAACTCAGGGATCAAGGCACCTTGTTTAGCTACCGGATGATAATTTTTTACAGCTAACATAAACTGCTCAAAGGTAAGAGTATCTGATTGTGCATTTAGCACAACAGAGTTAATCATCCATGCAAGAAGTAATAAAAGCCTCTTCATCATTTTTCTTTTTTAGCAGGCTTATCTTCCGGTTGGTAGAAGTTAGGAGGAAACCCGTTAATTCTTCGCCAAATTTCATACCATACTGGCACATCGCTAAGTAAGGCAATGCCTTGAGCTCCTGCACCTACGCGAATTTCTTTGGGCCAAGGATGCTCATCCGGATCGGGTTTTACTAAGATACGATATTTCCCATTGGGGCTTATATCACTATCAATGGCAGCAACCAGCCCTCCAAAAGTACCATAGGAAACACCCGGCCAGCCAGAAAACACAATGGTAGGCCATCCATCAAAAATTACCCGCACCTTTTTGTTGATTTTCATCAATGGAATATCTACTGGATTGATATACAACTCTACGGCAAGTTTCGGATTGAGAGCAGTTAGGGTTGCGATAGGCTCATCGGCTTTCACGTTTTCGCCAATTCCTGATTTAAATATTTTTACGATTTGTCCATCGCGGGGTGCCGTAATGTACCAATACATAGAACGAATACTGTAATTGGCATATTGATTGTTCAGTTTTGCTATTTCTTCATCGGTTTTAAACAACTCAGAGTTTGCTGACTGAATATCAGATTCAATTTTAAAAATCTTAGAAAAATACTCTGCTTCAATGGCATTGAGATCAATCATGGCATTGATGAGTTCCTGTTGTGAATTAGCTAATTTATTTTCTGCAACTATCATTTTAGCAGCAGTTTCCTGCTTTTTGTTGCGTCTGTCTTCCAAATCTTTAAGCGAAATAATACCTTGTTCTGAATACATTTTTTCAGCCCGCTTGTATTGTTCTTCTGCTATTTTGTAGGCAACCTTAGCTGCTTCAACTTCGGCACTGTCAATGGCTATTTTTTGACGTGCAATACGAACTTTGTTTTGAGCCTGACTTAATTTTAAATCTAAATTTTTTCGCTCGGCCTGAATTTGCTTTTCCAAGCTGAGAATCTTTTTCTGATAGGCTTCTCCCATAGCCTCTTTGGCCACTAATTGTTCCTTGGTACGAACCAACAATTGAGGATCCCAATACTGATCTTTTATTTCAGAAATAAATACAATGGTATCACCGGCTTTAACTGTATCTCCTTCGCGTACATACCATTTTTCTATCCGACCATCAATGCGTGATTGAAGTTCCTGCGGCCGATCTTCTGGCGTTAATGTAGTTGTTTTGCCCTTGGATCGAATGTTCTGCGTCCATGGTACAAACATAAATAATAAAAGAAACACAAGCATTCCCAGCAGCCAGTAAGTAAGTTTTTCAGCTGCATTTGGATTAGTAATATGCCCAAACGCACCAAAACGCCGTGAATGCACTTTATTTAAAGGAATCTTGTTTTTGGTTATATTTAGCATATTCTAGATTTAAAGATATAAGGGAATTTATTTAGTAATTCAGTTTCATTAAAAGCATCAAAATAGCGTACTTTCCCATTTTCCATAACCAGTACTTTATCACATCTGGAAGCAAAACTCAAATCGTTGGAAACAGCAAGAACTGTCATGCTTGTACTTTTACTGGTAATTAACTGTAATACCTGGTCTTTTTGAGCCTGGTCAAATACATCGAGAAAATCTTCGAGCAATAAAAGTTTTGGACGTTCTGCCAAGCAACGAGCTAGTACTATTTTTCGTAATTCGCCGGAAGGAATACTACGGTCATCAGGAATTAACAGTGTTTCAAATCCTTTGGGTAATGATTGAATGAAAGATTTAAGTCCTGTAATTTCTACTGCCCATTGTACATTATCCCACGTAATATTTTTTCTTCCAACAGTGATATTATCATAAACTGTTCCTTTAAAAATCATTTCATTAGAAAAGTTTTCCGCCACATAATCATGCAGACTTCTAAGGTTAATGCTATTCATCGGGATTCCATTGAAGGTAATTACTCCCTGGTAATTTTCATACAAACCTCCAATCAAACCCAACAAGGTACTTTTCCCTGAACCACTAGGACCAGAAATACAAATCACCTCGCCGGGTTTAACTTTTAAATTTACATCATTGAGAATTAAATTATTTGTAATATATGATTTATACGAAAGATGATTCACTTCAATTTCAATACCTGAACCATTATCAATCAAATTAAAATCTATACCATCTTCTCGTTCAAGGTCTAAGTCTGTTACATTCCCAATTTTCTCCACTGCCGTAATCATATCATAAATATTTTCCATGGATAAAATAACTTTCTCCACAGAGTTTAATATTAAAATGATAATAATCTCAGCAGCTACAAACTGCCCGATATTAATTTGTTCATTCATCACTAACGAGCTTCCTAAAATCAGCAACCCACCCGTGATTATGGTTTTAAACAAAATGATGAATGCGTAT
>CALEWF010000199.1 GCA_937925455.1 uncultured Flavobacteriales bacterium
ACGTGTAAAATAATTTAATTTTCAACTACCTGCATGAAGTTTTCCTCTCCTATTACATTAAAAGCTTTGGCTGAAGAGCTGGGCTGTGAATTTGAAGGTGATGGTAATTTTATGGTTACCGGAGTAAATGAAATTCATGTGGTTTCACCCGGCGAAGTTACCTTTGTAGATCATCCGAAATACTACGATAAAGCGCTTACTTGCCCGGCATCTGTGATTATTATTGATCGAAAAGTAGATCGTCCGGAAGATAAACACCTGCTATTTCATCCGGATCCGTTTTCCCGATTTAAAAAAATTATTGAAGACCGAATAGCGTTTCATCCCTCTACACAGCCCATCCATCCTTCGGCACGGATAGGCGAAGGTACAGTGTTGCAGCCGGGGGTGTTTGTTGGCGAAAATGTGGTAATTGGTAAGAATTGTTTGATTCATGCTAATGTTGCCATTTATCAGGATACGGTAATTGGAGATAATGTGATTATACATGCCAATACAACCATTGGTGGGGATGCATTTTACATGAAACGAAGACCGGATCATTATGAAAAGTTTCCCTCTTGTGGAAGAGTGATTATAGAAAACGATGTGGAAATTGGTTCGGGTTGTACGATTGATCGTGGAGTTACCAGCGATACCATTGTAGGCCAGGGAACAAAGATTGATAACCAGGTACACATCGGTCATGATACTATCATCGGCAAGCATTGCATTGTAGCTGCACAGGTGGGCATTTCGGGAATTGTAAAAATAGAAGATTATGCGCTTATTTGGGGGCAAGTAGGAATTGATCGGGACCTGGTGATTGGTAAAGGAGCTGTGATCTTGGCACAATCTGGCGTAACTAAAACACTAGAAGGGGGTAAAACTTACTTTGGAAGCCCAGCCGGCGATGCTAGAGAAAGAATGAAAGAATATGTTTCAACCCGTAAGATTCCTGAATTAATTAAAAGAATAGAAGAGTTAGAAAAGGTCATTAATAAGCCAAAGGGTGGCGAATGAATCAACAAATAGTTCTGTTCGTACTTCACGCGACTTCAAGCTGAATGCTCTGCTTGAAGTAACTAAGGCTATTAATTCGAATTTCTCCAAAGAGCAGTTGCTCAAAATTTACGAATCCATTCTTAAGAATCAATTAAAGCTTCCTCGCTTTGCAGTATATACAGTTCGACCAAGAAGAGGGGTAGTACAAGAAATTTCAAGCGGCTTATCAACAGAAGATTTACAAGCTATCAATATTCATGATTACTTAAGTAAAATATCCGATACGCTGGAAATTTATGAATTGGGTGAATCAAGTTTTGATTGGTTTGACTATATCATTCCGGTCTTTCATAAATCACAACCATTAGCATATGTACTAATTGGTATTTACGATAATAAAACGAACGATCATTTTCTAGAAAAAGAAGACTTATCATTTATTCAGGCATTGACCAACATTATTTACGTAGCCTTTGAAAATAAAAACTTAGCGAAAGAAAAAATTCAGCAGGAGCGTTTACGAAAAGAGTTGGAACTGGCTTCTGAGGTACAAAACATGCTACTGCCACATGCATTTCCTAAATCACACGATATTCTGGTAGATGCTTTTTATAAATCACATACGGAAGTGGGAGGCGATTATTATGACTTTTTTCAGTTGAATCCGGATGAATATGCCATTTGTATTGCAGATGTTTCCGGCAAAGGGGTTTCTGCCGCCTTAATAATGTCGAATTTTCAGGCCAATGTAAGAGCTTTGTTTCATTATATCCCAACGCTTGATGAATTAACACGTGTACTTAATCGAAAAGTAATTGAAAATGCCAAAGGAGAACGTTTTATTACTGCTTTTTTGGCAAAATATCATGCCAGACATCGCACCCTTACGTATGTAAATGCCGGGCACCTTCCTCCCATTTTAATTAGTGGCAATCACCAAACGCTGCTTCGAGAAGGATCTGTAGGGCTTGGAATGCTGGACGAGATGCCGTTTGTAAAAACAAGGGAATTGCTATTTGAGCCGGATACCTTGCTGGTATGTTATACCGATGGATTAACAGAATTGCAAGATGATAACAATAATTTTCTCGGTTTAGACATGTTGCGAGAAATGATTTATGATAATCGAATGCTTAATCCCGATCAACTGACGGTTCATGTTTTACTTGCACTTGAAAAATTTAAAGGAAATCAGCCCTACAAAGATGATATTGCTTTCTTAGCTTGCCGTTTTCTCTGATTTCTTTTTTAATTGAATATCTAAGGCTACCAGTGCGGCTGTAAATCCCCAGAAAGGCACCGATAATTTATCGGTATCCAGAAAGTTATTTAAAAATCCATGAATCCAATATGTGCATAATCCCAATAAAAGCATCATGGCCATTTGTTTAATGTTACGGCTTGCCTGCCGATGAAAAATAATTCTACTGGCGGTGTAATATATCATTCCAATCACAAGCAAAAACGTTATTAATCCCGGAAGGCCCTGTTCTGATAGGGGTCCTAAGTATTCGCTGTGTGCATTTCCTACGTCTCCAAAATTGGTACTAATAATTGTCATTTCATACGAACGCTGAAAAGGTGCATATACAAAAGCATACGTTCCAGGGCCCCATCCTGTAATTGGACGTTCTTTAAACATTCGCAAAGCACAGCTCCAGCGTAATAGCCTTTCTTTATTCGAAGCATCGGTGGATATATTCGACATGGATTGAACATGCTCGGCCAGCTTGCCGGACGAATCTTGTTTATTTTTTTCAAGACGCATTAAAATTTCTGTTTGAAAGGTGAAATAGAAAATCAATCCTCCCACCAATAGCATGGCGATAAAGTACCATCGGATTCGAAAGAATAATATAATAAATAAGGCTAAGGCTCCCATTACACTCAACCATGAAGCTCTGGAATACGATAATAAAAGCCCCATGCCAAATAATCCTGTTATGGCTGCGATAAGAATTTTAATAAACAATACATGGCGGTTTATAAACGTATATCCTACTAAAAAGGGGAAATAGATTGCAATGGCAGCCCCGTATATTGTATGATCATAATAAAACGGTGTCATGACCCAGTGGCTGGGTTGTTGCTCAAAGCCCCAGGCAGCATGCCTGGCTGTGGTATAAATGATAACCCCGCCTAGTGATAAAATATACAACCAAAGAAACCAATGGATGTTTTGATATTTTCTAAATACTTGTGTGCCTAAAAAATAAAATGGGATAATAAACCAAAGCTTGCTTGCCAAAAATTTAAACGATACGATAGGAATTTCACTGGTTACCGATGATATAAAAATCCAAAACAGGTATGCATAAATTGCCAATGAAACAGGATGTTTCAATACATTTCTATCGAACGTTCCTTCAGCCAGTGCTTTAAAAAGAAACATCACCATGGTACCAATCATCAGTGGTTCGGCAGGCAATGAGAGGGCAGCCCCTATATCTATTTCTTTTATATCAACAGATAAAGGTGTAACAATAACACTAAGCAGCAATAATTTATCTAGAGATAGAAATGCTAAACCGATGATTGCTATTACAACTGGCGTTAAATACAACCAGTATTGCTCATGGTAAATAAAAACCGTATTGAGTGCAATGAAACAAGCACATAAGAAATAAAACCATCGGATTTTTACTGTATCAGTCAAGATTTAAGCCTTATTTTGCTCCAGTTTGTTTAGCTCCAGTTTGTATTTTTTCCAATTTTCCAGCCCAATTAGGAAGAAAATGGTCATACAGAATGTTGCGAATGTAGCTCCCAGTACGATCATTGAACGTTTGGGGTATGTCTTGCGGTCTGCCGGATAAGCATAGTTCACCACCATTTTATGAGGTACATTTTTTTCTGCATCTACTCTTGCCTGATCGTATTTTAATCTTAATAAAGACAACTGTTCCCTGTAAAGCTCTAAATTTTCTGTAAGATCTATATAAGCACCACCATATTTCGATAAGATGGCAATTTTTTCTTCCAATGCTTTTATAGCTCTTTGATCACCTTTTGAAATTGCAGCTGCATATTCTTTATTGATAACTTCTGATTGCGATTTATAATCATTAATTCCCATTCCTCTAATTTTATCTAATGAATCACTCATCATTTGTATTTGCGATTGCAGGTTTAAATATTCGGCTTCTACGATTTTAAGACCTTATATGGCACGTTCTTTTTGAATTCTGTTTTTTACAGAATCCAAGCGAGCTGCAATATCATTGGCTATGCCAGCGGCTATGTTCGGGTCTTCATCCAATACACTAATCTCAACAGAATTAAATTCGGTTCGCCGGAATTTTACATTTCTTGCAAACTTTTTCATCATTCTGGTTTTGGCGTATTTCCCTTTGGGATTTATTTTGTAATGTTCGTATAGATTATATTGAGCTATCACCCATTCGCGGATTTCATCTGATTGCAAAATTTGTAGGGCTTGTTCTGCTTCTGCTTCTTCTCCAAACTCCAAAAAATCCTGACGGCTATTACCAGTTACATCCAGCAATGCTTTTGAAATAGAGTTGGTAGTAGTGGGGTAAAAAATAACGACCGATTTATACCTGTCTTTTATGGTTAATGAAATAACTATGGATGCAACAGCCCCAATCAGCGTAACGATTGCAATATGTTTCCACCATTTTACTAAAAATGAAATAAAACTAAATGAACTAAAGCTAAATTCCTGTGATTGATTACTCATGGATATAAATGTTATGTTGGATAATCTGCAAATTTATTCTAAAATTCGGATGTGTGCTGTTTTTGAAGTTTCATCAATAATAAGTATTTCTGAAAAACCTCATGCGCTGTGATTGTAGCAATTTGCCAGCCTTTAACTCCGTCTAAGAATCCGGCTTTTATAATATAATCTCGAATAAAACGGGTAGCGGGATGTGTGATTAACTTCCATACATTAGAGCGTTTACCGGCTCTTAAATAAGCTTGAGCTGCCAAGGTTGCAAAATAAGCTGCTTTTTTTTTGTGTTCTTCCACCGTTTGATATGAATAATGCAAAATGTGACCCGGTAAATGTTGAATAACGCATCCAGGTTGCATTTCATACCTGTCGTGCGGATTTATTCCCGTCCATTTTCCTTTATGCCTGTTCCATAACCGCAGTTTTGTGTCAGGATACCAGGCTCCGTGCCGAATAAATGTTCCACAATAGTTATTTAACCGGTTCATGGTATATCCATCGGCACCGGGGTGCAATAATACTTGTTGTATAGAAGTGGAAAGCTCTTCATCTATGGCTTCATCAGCATCTAAGGAAAGAACCCAATCGTACTTAGCCTGTGAAGCAGCATAGTTTTTTTGTTCGATATGCCCTTTAAACGCATGGTAAATAATTTTTGCCCCCATTTGTGAAGCGATTTCACATGTGCGGTCAGTTGATCCGGAATCTACCACAACTACCTCTGCAGCCCATGATTTTACAGATTCAATACACCGCGAAATGTTTCGTTCCTCATTATATGTTATAATAACTACACTTACCGGAATCATAGTGAATATTAGCACGGGAAATGTACATAGAATTAAAATATGTGAGGAAAGGACCAAAAATTAACCCCCGAACCCATAGGCCGGGGGAAAATTTTAATTCACCAAAAACAATGAAGCAAATGTAACCGGTTTATTATTTGCAACCAATGAAATTCGGATATTCTCAATCATGTGTTCACAACTTTAAG
>CALEWF010000200.1 GCA_937925455.1 uncultured Flavobacteriales bacterium
CTTGATTTATGGGTTTTAGGGCTCTCCCCACAATAGCCCTATCACAAGTGGGGTAAGGGGGACTATGCCCTGAAATCTAAAAAAACACCAATTTTTTTCATAACACACCCATATTTTTTCCACAAAAACCTTATTTCTGTCTTAAAACTTATTTGGTAATTTCACTTGCGGATTTTAGGAATTAAGTAAAACATAAAAATAAGAAAAAGAATTTTATTATTAAAGCATCTTGAGTGACTTTAACATGGCTTCTATTTGGAGCATATATTCTCTTTTATCAAATCGAGGAGCAAAGACAAATCCATCCACCATGATAATGCGATTTTTTCGCTTATCATAAGTTATGTAATTCAAAAACGGGCCTCCCATAAAATAATTTTCCATATGCCACAAACCACGAGTTTCTAATGCATATTCTTTTTGTATGGTGGTTGATGCTGTATCAGGAGGATACATGTATTCAATAGCCATATACGAACTATCAACAGCACCTTGAATATACAATCGGGTAATAGAATCTCGTAATTGTGTTATGTACTTTTTGGTAAATGTATTTGGATCGGTGTATGGAAATGTATAGATCCAAATACCGCGGGTAATTTGGTGTTGTAACGCTCCTACTTTTTTCATCGCCTCATGCGATAAATAAATAAAATCAGCCTCTTCACGGGTTATATAAAAACCTTCAGGAATTGACATTTTAATTCCAAATTTTTCCTCCAGCTTATCTTGAATAGCCTTTGAATAGGTCATGGCAAATTTTCGCTGATAACGTTCCAGATCTTTATCTACAAACAATTGCATAATGCGTTTTCTTTTTTGCCGAAAGGCATCAAAAAACTCATCCGGATTATTACAATTTAACTTCATGGCTAACTGATCCTTTGCCCAGTTATCATATCCAATTTCTAAGGTTGGGTCTTGCACCGGATGATTGGGATCAATATTTATAATCAAAATATTTTTATTGGTTTTAAAAGAAAGTGTAAAATCTTTCGGGAAAATCTTATACACCTTAAACATCGGCTCTGCTTGTGGCAAGCCGGGCATATCTTCCGAAAAAAAAGCCTTAAGAGTATCACCCACTGGATGATTCCAATATTTTTCATCTACAATTAACAAAAGCTCACCTTCTTTTCCGGTTGAGCGGGGTAGCACTTTCTCTCCTTTGCCGCAGGCAAAAAGAAATCCAATAACAATTAAATAAACCCGGCTATTTGCAAGTAGCTTCATCAACTTTTTGCAACAATAATTTTCATTCCTACTTGAATTGATTTTCCTTCGTAGAGGTTATTCCATTTACGCAAATTTTCAACCGTGGTGTTGTATTTCTGCGAAATAGACCAAAGGGTATCACCACTTTTTACCGTGTAATATTGTATTCCTTCGGTAGAATTTGTGTTTGTATTTGCAGTAGATCCTCGATTATCGCCTGACTCAGAAATGGAAGCTGTGCCACCATCGGTAATAATTTTAAGTTTTTGGCCAATGAATAAATTTTCCGAATTCAATTTGTTCCAGTCTTTTATCTGCTGTACAGTTACATTGTATTTACGTGCAATGGTTGATAGCCATTCCCCTTTTTGAACTATATGTTCTATTTCTTTCTGGCCAGAGGCCAAAGATTTGTTCTCACTACCCGTAGAAGTAGTATCAGCAACCGGCATAATAATTTGCTCTTCCTGTATCAGGTATTTGTATATGTTTTGTTCATTGGCAATAAAATCCCCAATTAACGTCTTGGGAAGATAAAGCGGATAGCCATATTCTGATTCTGGAATCACATCTTTAATATAACAGGGGTTCAAAATTCGTAAATCTTCAATTGGAATTTTAAGATATTCAGAAATCTGCTTAAAACTGAGTTGTTTTTTTACATAAATACTATCCAGTTCGTAGTAAAAATACTTAGGTTTTACAGGATATATATTATGCTCTTTATGATAAGCCATAATGTAGTTTACCGCAATAAATGCCGGCACATATCCACCGGTTTCTTTAGGAAGATAAGACCGCAACTCCCAATATGATTTTTGGCCACCTGCTCTACGAATGGCTTTATTTACGTTTCCCGGACCTGCATTGTATGCAGCCAATGCCAACTGCCAATCGTTATTATAATATTTGTACAAGTACTTTAGATAGCGAGCCGCTGTTTCAGTAGATTTAATCGGATCACAACGCTCATCTACATATGAGTTAATCTGAAGCCCGTACATCTTTGCCGTACCATACATAAACTGCCAAAGCCCCATAGCGCCGGCTTTACTCTTGGCTGTAGGGTTCAAGGCCGATTCAACAATAGCCAAATACTTCAATTCTAAAGGCATGTTATATTTTGCCAATACTTCTTCAAACAATGGAAAATACAATTCTGCCAAACCCAACATGCGGGAAGCAGTTCCCCGACGTTTTACGGCATATAGCTCAATATATTTTCTTACATCTTCGTTATAATCTAAGGCAAAAGGCGACATTCTATCGAGTTTCTGAAGCCGCTGCCGATACACTTCATCCGAAAATAAGGGAACAGAATCTTTGGGATAATTATAAATATTGAGTTTGTTTACGTCGGCGGTAAAGTTGTGCCGCTTAAAAAAATTAACTACATCTAAGCTATCCATCTGCGCCAAAATCGGGTCGTCTTTCTGAAATTTAAACCGATCTGTATCATTCACGGTGGAAGTATAAGCCCACCCTTGTAATAATCCAAAAACTACGTAAAACAAAAAAACCAAACCTGTTCTCATACTTTAATCCAGGATTTTCTAACCTCCTAAAATTCTTATAAATATCGAAAAAAATTGCAACTTGCCACGCATGTTATAACGAAAGGAATGTTAAAAAGTACGATTCCTCTCTGTCAAAAAACGAAAATGAATTATTTGCAAAGGTTTTGAACCAACGTTGCTGCCTGTAGCAACGAAGCTTCTGCAAACATAGGAGCCATAAGCTGCATGCCGATGGGTAACCCTTTTTCATCCTTACCGGTAGGTATAGAAATGCCGGGCACTCCCACTAAGTTTGCCTGTACAGTAAAAATATCTTCCAAGTACATTACCACCGGATCATTGGACTTTTGGCCAAATTCAAAGGCTGTACCCGGGGTTGATGGGGTTAAAATAAAATCAACCTGCTTAAAAATCTCATCGGTGGCATTGCGAAGAATGCGGCGAACCTGCTGGGCTTTAGTATAGTATGCATCATAATAACCAGCACTTAGTACAAACGTACCCAGCATGATTCTTCGTTTTACTTCTTTTCCAAACCCTTCACTCCGGCTTTTTTTGTAGGTAGATTCAAGATCGGTAGCCTGTGGGCTTCGATAACCGTAATGAATTCCATCATACCTTGAAAGATTTGAAGATGCCTCAGCAGTTGACAATATATAATATGCCGGAACCAGGTAATCTAAGTAAGGAAAATGAACTATTTCGACTGTATGACCGGCTGACTTTAATTTTTCAATAAGTGCTAAAAAGTTCGTTTTAATTTCTGGTTGAATTGATTCACTTTCTAATACAACATCCAACACTGCAAAACGGCTAGGGGATAATTCTTTCAAACAATCAGAGAAAGACGGTACTGGCTTGGAAGAAGAAGTGGCGTCCAGCGCATCTTTTCCCGCCATAATTTCAAGCAAAATCGCCACATCTTCCGTTGTGTGGGCTAATAGCCCAATCTGGTCAAAGGATGAGCCATACGCCAATAGCCCATATCTTGAAATACGACCATACGAGGGCTTTAACCCAACAATACCACAAAATGCTGCCGGCTGGCGTATAGAGCCTCCGGTATCTGACCCCAAAGCAGCCAGGCACATATCAGCAGCCACAGCTGCTGCTGAACCTCCAGACGAACCGCCGGGTACACGGGTTTCATCTACCGGATTTAATACCGGACCATACGCAGAATTTTCATTGGAGCTTCCCATGGCAAACTCATCACAATTTAAACGGCCAATGATGATAGCATCCTCTGCTAACAAGCGATTTACAGCAGTAGATGAATATACCGAGGTATAATTCTGCAAGATTTTAGAGGAGGCAGAAACAGCATGATTCTTATAGGCAATATTATCTTTTATGCCGATAACCATACCGGCCAACCTTCCGGTTTTTTCTTTTTTACGAATACGTTCGTCTAAAGCCCTGGCTGCTTCCAGCGCTTCTTCCTCAAACACTTCTAAAAAAGCATTGAGGTGCTTTTTCTCCTGAATTCGCAAAATATAAGATGCTACAAGCTGCTCTGTGGTGATCTTCCCGGAAAACAAATCCTCCTGAACAGCACCCAACTTCCGGTAATGCATAATCGAATAGACTTTTAAAAAAATTATTCTTTGATTTGCTTATTATCGCCTGTTTTATTTTCCTCTTCTCCCTTCATTCCATCTTTAAATTCTTTAACTCCGCGACCCAAACCTTTCATTAATTCAGGAATTTTTCTTCCTCCAAAAAGCAATAATACTACGGCTATTACCAATACTACTTGCCAAGGGCCAAACTGCCCAAGTATAAAAAAAATTAACATAAGTTAGTGATTATAATTGATACAAAATTAA
>CALEWF010000201.1 GCA_937925455.1 uncultured Flavobacteriales bacterium
TAAAGTTCCACTGAGTGAAATGTTTGGTTATGTAACTACTCTCCGTACGATATCTTCAGGCCGTGCAACTTCAACCATGGAGTTTTCTCATTATGAGCCGGCTCCTAAGAATATCGTAGATGAAGTAGTGGCGAAGGTGAAAGGAAAAGTAACAGCATAAATTGTAAATTCTTATTTTGAATGCCCGGTTTAAGCCGGGCATTTTTTTATTTCTAAAGGCAAAATGTGAATCTTTTACGTTTTAAACATTTAAAACTAAAAAAATTAACACCAAGCTGTTGGATAATTAAAAAAAATGCTGCACCTTTGCAAGCCCGTTTTTGGGGGTACATTGTTTTTGATTATTATCAGTAAAATATGAGTCAAAAGATCAGAATTAAGCTGAAGTCATACGATCACAATCTCGTTGACAAGTCTGCAGAGAAGATTGTGAAAACGGTGAAATCTACCGGTGCAGTGGTAAATGGACCTATCCCTTTGCCTACTCACAAGCGTATTTTTACTGTTTTGCGTTCGCCTCACGTAAACAAAAAGTCACGTGAACAATTTGAACTTAGTACTTACAAGCGATTGTTGGATATTTACAACTCATCTTCTAAAACCATCGATGCATTGATGAAGTTGGAATTGCCCAGTGGTGTAGAAGTAGAAATTAAGTAACATCATAATTTTAAATATAAATCCAGGCATGAGGGGTCAACTACCTCCGCTGCCACAAAACAAAAAACGATGTCAGGAATCATTGGAAAAAAAATCGGAATGACCAGCATCTACAACGATAAAGGGAAGATTGTTCCCTGCACCGTGATAGAAGCAGGTCCCTGCGTTGTTACCCAAATTAAAACCATAGAAAAAGAGGGTTACAATGCAATTCAGTTGGCTTTTGATAATAAGAAAGAAAAGCACACCACTCAAGCAGAATTGGGTCATTTTAAAAAAGCTGGTACTGCGCCTAAACGCAAGTTGGTTGAGTTTAGAGAAATGGCCGGAGACTTTAAATTAGGAGATGTGGTAACCGTAGAATCTTTTACTGAAGGCGAATATGTGGATGTAATTGGTACTTCAAAGGGTAAAGGATTCCAAGGGGTAGTAAAACGCCATGGTTTTGGTGGGGTTGGTGGTCGTACGCACGGTCAGCACAACCGTCAACGCCATCCGGGTTCGTTAGGAGCATCCTCATTTCCTTCACGTGTTTTGAAAGGAATGCGTATGGCGGGTAGAACGGGTGGAGCTCGTGTTAAAGCAATAAATCTTCAGGTGTTGAAAGTAATGGCAGATAAAAATCTGATTTTGGTCAGTGGAAATGTGCCAGGTTATAAAGGTTCATACGTAATAATAGAGAAGTAACATGGAACTGGCAGTATATACTATTCAAGGCAAGGAAACCGGCAAAAAAGCTCGGTTAAATGATGCGATCTTCGCTATCGAGCCAAATGATCATGCCATTTATTTAGATGTAAAGCAACATTTGGCTAATGCCCGTCAGGGAACCCATAAATCAAAACAGCGGAATGAAGTACATGGTTCAACCCGTAAACTTCATAAGCAGAAAGGTACCGGTGGTTCTCGTAAGGGCAGTATTAAAAACCCGTTATTCCGTGGAGGTGGGCGTATTTTTGGACCGGAACCTCGTGATTACAGCTTTAAACTGAATAAGAAACTTAAGAAGCTGGCACGTAAGTCTGCTTTAACTTACAAGGCAAAAGAAGGTAGTATTACCATCTTAGAGAACTTCAATTTAGAAGCACCTAAAACCAAGGAATTTGCAAGTATTCTGAAAAACTTTGGTGTTGAAACAACTAAAGCCTTGTTTGTAATTCCAGAGAATAACAGAAATATTTACATTTCTTCCAGAAATATTCCTACGGCTAATGTAATTGTAGCTTCTGAGTTAAATACGTATGAAGTAATGGATGCAGATAAGCTGTTTATTTTGGAAGATTCATTAAATGCCATTGATAACATTTTAAGCGCTTAAGCCATGGAAAAAGTAATCTTAAAACCTATTATTACTGAAAAGATGACCGATATCAGCGAAAAACTGAACCGCTACGGCTTCCTGGTTGACAAGCGTGCAAACAAGGTAGAAGTAAAAAATGCCGTAGAAAAAATGTACGGAGTAACTGTAACCGATGTGGATACAATGAATTACATTGGAAAAAAGACGGTGCGTTACACCAAGAAAAGCTTTTCTACAGGACGGAAAGATGCATTTAAAAAAGCAATTGTAACCTTGAAGAAGGGCGAATCAATCGACTTCTTCGCTAATATTTAAGAACGATGGGATTAAGGAAATTTAGCCCGGTTACACCCGGAACACGTTTTAAAGTAATATCTGATTTTTCAGAAATTACTACCAATAAGCCTGAAAAGAGCCTGTTGATTACAAAAAAGAAATCAGGAGGCCGCAATGCAGATGGTAAGATGACCATGCGTTACATTGGCGGAGGTCATAAAAAGCAATACCGTTTGATTGATTTTAAAAGAAACAAGGATGGAATTCCGGCAACGGTAAAGACGATTGAATATGATCCCAATCGTTCTGCACGGATTGCTTTATTGGCTTATGCTGACGGAGAAAAACGTTATATTCTTGCTCCGCAAGGATTAAAAGTGGGACAAAAAGTAATTTCTGGGGCTGGTTCTTCACCAGATATTGGAAATGCTTTACCATTGTCTGAAATTCCTTTGGGTTCTGTAATTCATAACATAGAAATGCATCCTGGTAAAGGTGCATCTATCTGCCGCAGTGCTGGCACTAGTGCTCAGCTTACTGCCCGTGACGGGAAATATGCTGTGGTTAAATTACCTTCTGGAGAAACTCGCATGATTTTAGTAACATGCAAAGCCGTGATTGGTGCAGTTTCTAATCCGGAGCATAATCTAATTGTTCATGGTAAAGCAGGGCGTAAGCGTTGGTTGGGAATTCGTCCAAGAACTCGTGGTGTGGCCATGAACCCCGTAGATCATCCGATGGGTGGTGGAGAAGGGCGAGCTTCTGGTGGTCATCCTAGATCACGCAAAGGAATTCCGGCAAAAGGTTACAAGACTCGTTCTCCTAAAAAAGCATCGTCTAAATATATTATAGAAAGAAGGAAGAAATAATTAAGTTATGGCAAGATCATTAAAAAAAGGGCCTTTTGTTGATTATAAACTCGAAAAGCGGGTGCTGGAACAGAATGAAACCGGTAAAAAGAGTGTGATCAAAACCTGGAGTCGTCGTTCTATGATTACCCCTGATTTTGTCGGTCATACATTTGCTGTACACAACGGAAACAAATTCATTCCGGTTTATGTAACAGAAAACATGGTAGGCCATAAATTAGGCGAATTCGCACCTACCCGCACGTGGAGAGGTCATGCAGGTCAGCGAAAGGATAAAGGAAAGAAATAATAAAAGTGATAATAATTTGATAGTCATGGGAGCCAGAAAACGTATATCAGCCGAAAAAAGAAAAGAAGCAATGAAGACTACATACATTGCCAGGCTGAATAATTGTCCTACTTCACCACGCAAAATGCGCTTGGTAGCTGATTTAATCAGAGGTATGGATGTAAATAAGGCTTTGGATACTTTGCAGTTTACCCGTAAGGAAGCTGCTAAGGCAATGGAAAAGTTATTGAAATCAGCAATTAGCAATTATGAACAAAAATCAGGAATGCGTGCTGATGAAAGTGATTTATACATTAAAACGGTTCATGTAGATGGAGGTAGAATGTTGAAGCGTATTCAGGCAGCTCCTCAGGGCCGTGCTCACCGTATTCGCAAGCGTTCTAATCATGTTACGCTAATCGTGGATACAAAAAATGAAGAGCTGAAAGAACAGCTCAGTAATAATAATGAAACAGTAGAAAACGCATAAAAGTAGTTTTGTAATGGGACAAAAAACAAATCCGATAGGCCTACGATTAGGATATATTCGTGGATGGGAATCCAGCTGGTTTGGAGGTAAAAATTTTACTGATAAATTGGTAGAAGACGAAGAAATTAGAAATTACCTTCGTGCTCGTTTAGCAAAAGCCAGTGTATCTAAAATTATTATTGAAAGAACTCAGAAACTGGTTACCATTACGGTTCACACAGCCCGTCCAGGTATTATAATCGGGAAAGGCGGTCAGGAAGTTGATAAGCTGCGTGAAGAGTTGAAAAAAATCACCAAAAAGGAAATTCAGATTAATATATCTGAGATTAAACGTCCCGAGTTAGATGCTCGTTTAGTGGCTGATTCCATTGCAAAACAGATTGAAGGCCGTATTTCCTATCGCCGCGCCATTAAAATGGCAATTGCTTCCACCATGCGTATGGGTGCAGAAGGAATTAAGGTGAGTATATCAGGCCGTTTGGGTGGTGCAGAGATGGCACGAACAGAGCATTTCAAAGAAGGCCGTATCCCTTTGCATACCTTCCGTGCCGATATTGATTATCATATTGCAGAGGCTCATACAACTTATGGACGTATAGGTATTAAAGTGTGGATTTGTTTGGGAGAAGTATATGGTAAGCGTGACTTATCACCCAATATTTTATCAGCAAAGCAAACAAAAGCTCCTACTGGTGTAGCTGCACCCCGCTCTAGAAAGAAGAAAAATTAAGAAGAGAATTGAAAATTGAAATAACTTTCAGCGATGTTACAGCCAAAAAGAACAAAATACAGAAAAGTACAAAAAGGAAGAATGCACGGTGAAGCTCATCGCGGTGCTGAAATTGCATTCGGTTCTTTTGCTCTGAAATCATTGGATACGGTTTGGATGACTTCTCGCCAAATTGAAGCAGCTCGTGTGGCAATGAACCGTTTCATGAAAAGGGAAGGTCAGGTATGGATTCGTGTTTTCCCCGATAAACCGATTACTAAGAAACCTGCAGAAGTTCGCATGGGTAAGGGTAAAGGAAACCCCGAATACTGGGCTGCTGTGGTAAAACCAGGACGTATCCTTTTTGAAATTGATGGAGTGCCAATGGCAGTGGCTCAAGAAGCTATGCGTTTGGCTGCACAAAAATTACCTGTTAGAACTAAATTTGTAGTTCGTCGCGATTACTCCGAATAATTTTATAATATTATCTATATGAAGCAGTCAGAAATAAAAGAGCTTTCTAATGCCGAACTGGTTGAAAAAATTGAAAATCTCCGAAATGAACTCTCTAAGATGAAAATCAATCATGGAATTGCTCCATTAGAAAATCCTATGTTGATTCGTAAGAAACGAAAAGATATTGCACGTTTGCTTACAGAAAAAAGAAGAAGAGAACTTGAAGCTTAAATAAAAATAAAGTAATAATCAAACTAAAAAAGGATGTCCGTAGAGTGTATGGACATCCTTTTTTTTTACTCAGATTGGTTATTAGAGTTTGATAATTCTAATCACAAATCCTGAATTATAATACGGGATTAAACCCTAATTATGCATTGATATTTTCCAAAGGCATACACCCAGAAAAAGGTTCTCTATCGCCTCTTTTAACCCAAATTATACATTAGAAAATTTCCGTAGGCATCCAGAAAAACAAAAACCTACGTAGCCACTGTTACATAAATAACCACAGAGAACACAAAGTTTTACACAAAGGGCACAAAGTGTTGTTGATTTCTGTCATAACTTTTTCTTTGTGTATTATGATTTAATTCCCAAATTCTCATTAGGATTGTTTTATAGGTGGCAGCCGCTAGTTTCTCCGCCTTGTAGGGGCAGACTCACCCGCTGCCCCGTCTGCTGCGGATGGAAGTGGAAAGCCCGAAGGGGCGAATGCCGCAACGCAAGGAGCAGCGGGGCTGAGGGCACGAAGACCCTGCTGCGACAATGCGATGCGTGCATGAGCCCCGAGGACTTGGAACGGACAGCCGCTTCAAGCAGCCAATATACTCTAATGACAATTTGGGGATTAAAAACATCTTCTATGTTGTTAGATGAAATTGAAATAAAACAATTGGTTGAACCCAGGTGGTTACTTCATATAATCTGCTTTAGTACAGAAAAAAAATGACGTTGCATTATATCCGGTTTTCTATTGCATAATTTGGATAAACCAATTAGTATTAGAAAATTACTGCATTTGCAGTATTGCAAAAAAAATTGTTTTTATGAAAATTTGTTTAAGTAAAATGATAGTAAAAAAGTAGTGTTTTTTAAAAGTCATAACTTCATTTTATTATATTGCTGGGTGTCTTTTACACTGATTTGGTGTACTTGCAAACATTTTTTCATTGGGATTTGAGAATTCTTATGAAAAATTTGGCATAGTTTAATAGTGTTATTTTTAAATAACTTATTAAATTCGACTGTATAATTAAATAAGTATTCACGATATGAATATTTAAAAACAAGGATTTAAAATGATTTTTATAAAAAATAAAACAATGCTCTACTCAATATTAGTTATGTTAATATTGGTTAGTTCTTGTAGTGCTGATTTAGCTTTATCTTCGGAAAAAATAGCTTACATCAGCACAGCCGACCATAACTACGGAGAAATCTACATCTGTGCCATGGATGGTTCTGGGGCAAGACGTATCAGCGATTTGGGTTCAAATAATTTGAGTGATTCAGAGTACTTACCAGAGTTCTCGCCTGATGGCAGTAAAATCAAGTATCGAGGTTTTGATTTCATGATTAAAGTTTATGATTTAT